>NZ_JAGHZN010000008.1:0-113431 GCF_017746735.1 Roseofilum sp. Guam
TTCTGTTGTTGATTCCTTGATTTCTATCTTCAGCCTTCCTACCATTTTTCTCTCTCCTTTGATATAATCTTTACACAGATCCCCTTGCCCTTAGCGATCGCACCCCTTTCACCCCCCCTCAATTGTAGCAAACATTTAAGGATTTGATATAACTCTCCCTTTCTCTGCTATAGTCATTTTAATTAAGATTGACACACCAAGGTTTATCTACAACAACGGTATCTGTAGGGGCGAACGGCCGTTCGCCCCTACAACCATGTCCCATCCTTAATTACAACAACTATATATGTTGTGGAAGCGAGTTTAAAACTTGCCCCTTTCTCCTACTACCAGCTCTGTGATTGATGTTATTCGGGCTGTAGCCCTGGACTTAATTAATCCGAAATATTTAAGAAATTAGTTTGCTTATTGTTGCTACTGTACTTTATGATAGCGCGAAGCATCGCATACATAATTATAAAATCCAAAGAGCATAATGATCGATGATGGTTACCTGAAAACCTAATGAGGAGAGAATAGCATTAATTTCGGGTTCCCAGGGATTACTCAGGGGGACAATGGCTGCTTTTATGGAGAGTTGAGGAATAGAAGATTGTAAAACTTGGGGAGCGTTTGAGGGACGATTTACGCCACTAATATATTGGGATAAAATACGGCGCTGCTGTGCTTCTAATTCAGGGAAAAAGTTGGTGACGTTTAGATAGCTTTCGGTGACAACAATGGGATATAGGGGAGTTCGAGGGACAATCATCCATCGGGCTAGTTCATCTCCAGCGACTTCTTCACCTACAGGAGAAGCGGGAGCTAAGACATAGCTTCCAGGGGGAACTTTAGCTTGAATGCGGTTAATGAGATCGAGCCGTTCTTGGGGGAGTTTGGGTTGGGGAGGAAAGCGGTATTGAATATGGTTAAAGTCGATTTGGGGAGAGTAGGGGTTAGGGGAAAGGGCGGTGGTAAGAACAATCAGAGCGGTGGAGACGAAGGCATAAAAGGTGATTTTAGCTTGCTTTTGATAGTGGAAAAAGGAAGAGGATATGAGAGGAAAACTGAGTAAAATGCCAAGAAGAAGATGGCGAGGAATGATCCACCATAAGCGGCGAAACGTGGGGACTCCGGTGAGGTTAACTGCCCAAAATTCTTGCAGGAAGGGATTCATAAATAGGAGCATAAAGATGAGGATTGTCCCTAGAAGAAATCGGCGCAGGTTGAGATCGGTTAAAACTGCCCAACTGGCTAAAGTGGCTACCCAAAAAAAGTATCCTCCCATGCCGTGTTTGAGGTGTAGCACGAAGTCGTTATTGATAATAGCTTCAAAGTTGAGATTGCTCATGTTGGGGGAGGAGGTTTTGACTTGGGTGATGAAGAGGAGGGCGATCGCCAACGGATAAGCACAAGTCGTCAAAACAGATACCGCTATCCAGGTGGCTTTCCTAGTAGGATTCCAATATCCGCAAGTGGTGAGAAATACTGTCAGAGGAGCGGCATAGAGAGCGGTAGAGCTACAGCCGACGGCGGCAATATTAGCCAAGGTGAGAATCATCCATTTCCAAGCACTAGGTGCAGTTAGATACCGGAGAGTATAGACAATAATCAGGGGGACGAGGATGGCAACAAAAAGGGGTTTTCCCTGTTGCAACCGCGCTAGGGAGAAATTTCCTAACCCAGCAGCCGTGGTTAAAATTACTAATAAAAAAGTGGTAACAGTGGTGACACTTAACCAGTGACGAGGGACGATCGCCCGGAAAAAGAGAGCAGAGGCAAAAACAACTAGGGGTGCGATCGCTAAGGGTTGCCAGAAGTTACGAACCCAGAGATGGGAAATGCCGGTTATTTGGCTGATGACTGCGGCTAAAAGTTCGATTGAATGCACCCGATAGACGGGTAACAGTAGGGGAACATTGGGCACACCATGCATCGTGTCTTGTACCATCAGGGGGCGATCGGGATGATCTAGAGCGGCTACCATCAGGTTTAGATAAAAGGCATCATCCCCATGGGTACGATGGATAATCGCTGTAGCGATAATAGCGAGAGCGCCTAATCCAAGCAGCCATTCCCAGGAGGCAATAGTCGGTGATTTTAAGACCAAATTTTCTGGAGATTTGCGGAGCAGTTGCCCGTAGGAAATGGTTAATCCCAACGTGGCTAGACTCCAAAACAGGACAAAATTATCCGTAATTCCATAAATGATGACTAGGATTACTGCTATACCCAAAGGAAGCGCTAAATCTTTTCCAAGCTGCTGTTTAGGACGTTCTGGGCTGTCTTTTGCTAGGGAGAATGAGTCAGGAATAACAGTATGAAAACTGAGGAAAAAACCGACAATGGCTAAAATAAGGGCGATCGCGGAAAATGGTAATAGAGTCTCAAATGTCGCTTGACGCAACACCATGGTATTACACAACAGCGTCCATACCCCAATCAGCCAAACCCAAGATAAACAGGACACTTCAACGATTAATCCTGCCCATCCTTGGCTCTCCTTCATCTGGGTGAAATTGGTAAAATTCATAGCAATCCTAAAACGGTTAATCCAGCCAAACCTAATGGATTATACAGGGATCTACCGTTGACAGCTAGAGCAAGTCCTAAATATAATCCTAATCGTATGAAATTATTTTAGATCTAAAGGAGTAAAACAATTGAGTGAGGAATGCTTTAGTTTATGATGGCAAACCATTATTGGAAAATTCTTAGAATTGTATTGTATAGAAATTCTTTCTTCTATGGAGTACAGCTTGACAGCTAGACTCCAAGCAATATAATCGATTGCCTATTGACTAGTACTTCGCGCTCTCTTGAATTTTAAGAATTCCGCTATCAATCAGGATAGAGTAAGTTGAAAATTTATAAGTTATGACTTACTCTATTTTGGGGGCTGAGTATCACTTCGTTTTAGCCAAGCTACAACCTTCAATCAGCATAAAAGCGGTAAAAGTCATAACTATCTTGAAAAGGGATATCTTGAAAAGCGTGATGAATGATTTGGCGATCGCACAGCACCTGCCCTAACGCCACCGCTTGTACTTGTTTCAGCTTCAGTTCTCTCATCCACCAATCTACCGCTTCGGCAGCCACAAACACACCCGGATAGAAATTCCCCCGATACCATCGATCCTTGATTTCTACTCCTTCTTCCCCTTGCATTCTCTGCACTAGATACGCTAATGCTGTATCGGTTAACTCTAAGGGGGAACTATTCTGGGGTTGGGGATTTTCTTTGCCTTTTTGCAACTGCTCTACAACTCGGTCTAAATGGGTCGATCGCAAACGTAAATCCCGTTGAGGATAAGGAATCTCCATTTTATAGTAGCGCAGTGCTCTCTCTAAGCGAAAATAGAGGTCACTTTTAAGATTAAACTGTTGGCGCGGTTCCCTCATCCACACCAATAACTCAAAATCCAAAGAACTCTCCCCAAACCCCTTAAATAAAACATGGGGAGGAGGTTCAACCATCACATCTGGATGTAATTTAGCCGTATTCAGCAGGACAGAGCGTACCTGTTCTGGGTCACAATCGTAGGAGACTCCCACCGGTAAGCGCAACCGCGACACGGGGTTACCATGGCTCCAGTTAATCACCTCGGTTTCCAAAAACCGGGAATTGGGTACAATGATGGACACCCGATCCAAGGTTAAAATCTGGGTACTACGAGCGCCTACCTGTTCCACCGTTCCCATTAAGTTGGCTACTTCTACAAAATCTCCCACTTGTACATGGCGCTCGAAGGTAATAATCAAACCACTAATCAAATTATTGGCGATATTTTGCAGTCCAAACCCAATCCCTACCCCCAACACACTGGCGATAATCGTGAGGGAGCTAACATTCAATCCCCAAATTTGTAAAATAATGAGTAAGCCTAAAAACATGAGTAGGGATTGCACCAACACCCCTAAAACATCTTGCACGGCGCGATCGGTATCCGTAAAGGCTAGGACACGGTTGCGGAAGAGCCGAGTGAGCGATCGCACCCCAAACCATAATCCCACCGTCAAGGCAATCAATGTCAGCAGATCCAGCAGAGAATAACTATTCTCATTCAGGATAAAAACTGGGTCAGTTAAACTCTGGAAAACGAGATCGAAGAGCCAATAGCGCGATCGCCGCAACCAGGGAAACAGATCCGTGAGATAATAGCCCACTGCATACCATAATCCCAACAACAGCCCCAAGCGGCCTAATTTCATTAACCGATGCAGTAATTGATCCGGGATTTGCAAGTGCCTAAACTGACATCTCTCGGAGTCGATCAACAGTCTGAAGTAATGCTCTGACAACTCCACCCCCTTATTCACCCCCACATGAAGGCCGATCGCCACCAAAAGCACTCCCAACATCACAAATACCGCTTCTCGCAGGTACTTAGCCGTACGCTCGTACTGAGCTGTTTCAATTCCGCTTAAAATCCAAGCCGCATAGCGCCGTGCTTGGAATTCTGTGGTTCGCTCGCCCCGCACATCCACCGGAGTCACGGTTAACAAATAAGTATCATTAAAACTTAAAATCGATTGCTCATTATCCCGGTCGATCGAGTATTTTGGCAGAGGTAAACCGTACTTTAAATGGGTTTGCAGCAATTGTTCAAGCTTCGTATTAATCACCTCTGCTCTCTCAGAAGCGGGAAAGCCCACAATCCCCCTAATTTCAAATAAAACCTTACCATCCATTTCCACCGTTGCCCGTTGTTCGATGGGGCTAAACGGAGAGCGTCCCCAACTCGGGTAAGCCACTAGAGTGAACCAACACACCAACAGGCTAATCAGTATCCAACGCCATCTCAACTGAATCATCTGTGCAATTCCAGACTTACCGCTTCTTCTACCGTAGGTCTAGAGGGTCTAGACTTCTCTAACAACCAACTCATCAGGGCCCAAGTTCCCACTGCCATACAACCTGCCATCAGTGCGCCGACCATACTAATGATCCAGGACTGAGACCACCAAGGCGTTGATGGGACTGGAGTTTGAGAATTCAGTGTAGATCGCCGGGCAGTTTCCGGTTCAGTCGCTTGCGGATCGGTCTGATTGACCAACGTTAATGTGATGGGATAGGGGCCAATTTCGATCCGGTCTTGACTCTGAAGAGGTAAGGTTCCTTGCTGCAAGAGATGATTATGTAATCGAGTCCCATTAACACTATGGTCAGTCAATAGGATCTGCTTGCCTTCGAGGGTAATTAAGGCATGGAACCGAGAGACTTTCTTATGGTTGAGGACGACGGGGGTAACCATCTTATTCTCCACGGTTTTGGGCATTGCGTCCTCCTCTCGACCGAAGGCAACAGGTAAGGGAAATAGGTAGTCTTGGCGATCGCCCGTTTCCGGATCTTGCCAAGTTAACTGAATCAAAAACGGCTCCTCAGACATAGGGAAAGGGCAAACATGGTTGTTTATAACCTATAGTTTTAGCGTTGAATTGACAACGATGAGCGCTCATAAAGGCAAAAAATAGGCAAGCTCTTACTGCCTATTGCTTAGGGCGAAGTTCTAGATAGCGATCTCCTTACCCAATTCTGCATACAGGGAAATATTGGGATATCATAGGTGATTAGCACTCAACTAATATTATGCCTAGTGTTTACCTTGAAACCTCAGTTATTAGCTACCTTACGGCACGCCCTAGTCGTGACCTTATTATTGCTGGGCATCAACAAATCACTAGCGAGTGGTGGATAACCGAACGTCCTAAATTTGAGATTTATATTTCAGAACTCGTTATTCAAGAAGCTCGTAGGGGAGACTCTAATGCTGCACAAGAAAGATTAGACTTACTGGAACCCCTAGCTGCTTTAAAAATTTCTCCTCTTGCCCTACAACTGTCTGAACTCTTTTTACAGAAAGCTGCTATTCCCCAAACAGCAGCAGCCGATTCTCTGCATATTGCGATCAGTGTGATCAATGGGATAGATTATTTACTCACTTGGAATTGCAAACATATTGCCAATGCCATAACCCGAAAAAAGATTGAACAAATCTGTCGTGAAAGGGGTTATGAACCCTCAGTTATTTGTACCCCTGAAGAATTAATGGAGGATAATGATGAAACGTGACCCCATTGTGGAAGAAGTCCGTCAAGCACGAAGGGCGTATATGGAGGAGTGCAATAACGATCTACAAACTCTATATGAGGATCTTAAACGTCAGGAAGAACAGAGTCAAAGAACGTACTATTCTTTTGAGCCAAAACCCTCTCCATTCAAACTTACAGGAATTTCTTCTAGCCAGTAGTAGGCTGGCAAGTTTAAGAATGATTAATTATTGAATGGTTAATGGTTAAAGTGTTGATGGGAGGACTCAGTTGCTTAAAGTTGAAGGACTGACCAAAATTTATTCTGGAAATCAAATGGCCTTAGATGAGGTCAGTTTTACTCTGGTTCCTCACCAGTTTACCGCCGTGCTGGGGTTGAGTGGAGCTGGAAAAACGACCTTGATGCGGTCTATTCTACAACTGATGCCTGTCGATCGCGGTCGAATTTGGTTTGGAAATCAAGAGCTAACCAACACTTCACCCAAGGAATTACAAAAAATTCGCGCTCAGATCGCCTTAGTTGCCCAACAGTTTAATTTAGTCCGTCGTCGCAGTGCCTTAGAAAATTGTTTGGGAGGACGGTTGCGGGAGGTATCCCTATGGCAATGTTTGAGCGGACAGTTGCCGCGATCTCTATTACTCGAAGGAATGGCTGCCCTAGAGCGGGTTAAACTGATGGATATAGCCTTTCAACGAGCCGATTGCCTATCGGGAGGACAACAGCAACGGGTGGCGATCGCCCGTGCTCTAACACAAAATGCTCAGTTAATCTTAGCGGATGAACCAGTAGCCAGTCTCGATCCGCAGACTTCCCATCGTATCTTACAGATTTTGCGATCGCTCTGCGAGCAAGAAGGATTAACCGTTTTATGTAATTTACATCAAGTGGACTTAGCCCAAACCTATAGCGATCGGATTTTGGGGCTACAAGCTGGCAAATTAGTCTTAGATGTAGCCACCGATCAACTCACTCCAGAGCAATTAAGTTATCTTTATACTGATATTCCCCAACTCACTTAAAGAAATACCGATTTGCATTTATCATAAGTATCAATCCGACTCAGCCCAGGCAGGTTGTCTATTCAAACACCCTAGAAATCACTCTGATCTGGCTTAAGCGTCTTGTTGTTTTCTTGGGAGTTTGCAAATATGCTTCATCCCCTTCCATCTTCACCGACTAGACTCATTATCGCCCATCCCCAACCGGAATCTTTAGCGTGGCTCTCTACCTTTTTACTGGAACAAGGGTATCATCTCGAATGGGCTACCGCTCCTTCCCAAGTGATTCCCTTACTTGATGCGGTAGATCCAAGTTTGATCTTCGTAGAAGTGAGTATCCCCAGCTTTCTCGCCCTAGAACTCTGTGAGTCCCTTCACACCGATCCGAGTCATAAAAATGTACCCATTTTTGCTCTAAATTCCTCCGGTACTTCCGTGGATAGAATTGCCTTTTTTGAAGCTGGAGTTAAGGATTATCTAGTGTGCCCCCTCAGCTTAATCGAACTGCGCGTTAAAGTTGAGAGTTATATTCAATACAACAGAAAAGACAAAGAAAATGTCGCTTTATGGCGATCGCTCCAGAAAAAAGACTATATTATTGAACAACTAGAAGCCAGTTGGGTCTTATCAGAAGAACGATTTCATAAAATCTTCTTTTCTAGTCCAAGTTTGCTGTTTTTGATGAGCTACGATCAGGGCACAATATTAGAAATAAATGAACACTTCATGGCATATACTGGCTACGATAGGGCGGAGGTGATTGGAGAAAAAATATCTAACTTGAAGTCCTTTTTATTCTCTGAAGATTGGGATTCTTTAGTTCAGAGACTTGAACAACAACAAGAACTGTCTAATATTGAAATTATCTTCAAAAACAAGGACAATCAACAAAGAATTGGCTTGATATCAGTCCAAATCATTAAACTGGGCGGCCAAAAGTATTTGTTATTCAACATTAATGATATCACTGAATTAACACACTCCAAGCAGTTATTACAAAACTCTGAAAATCAGCTTTTAGCCATGTTTGGGGCGATGGATGAAGCAATTATGGTCTTTAACTATGAAGGGAACTGTATTAAAATTGCTCCCACTCGCTCTCCGATCAGCTTGTACCACCAAAAACAAAAATCACCTCAAAAAAATGAATATCTTATTCCCTCTCAAATAGCTGAATTTAAAAAGTATTGGACGCGGTATGTCATCGATCAGAGAACAACCATAGAAAATCTTGAATACTGTTGGCCAATTGAAGGACAAGAACATTGGTTTATGTCCACAATTTCTCCCTTAAACAAAGATACAGCTATTTGGGTTTCCCGTGAAATTACTCATCGAAAAGAGACAGAAAGAAAACTCGGGTTACTGGAGAGAGCGATCGCCGCCAGCACCAATGGTATTACTATTAGTGACTCCACTAAACCCGGAAATCCGATCATCTACGTCAATTCCGGATTTGAAAAACTAACTGGTTATACAAAAGCTGAAATTCTTGGTCGAACTTGTACCATTTTGCAAGGAGACGATCGGGAACAATCCGGATTAACGATTTTAAGAAAAGCTCTAAAAGAGAAAAAAGCTTGCCGAATTACTCTCAAAAATCACCGCAAAGATGGCACAGTTTTCTGGAATGACCTCTCCTTATCGCCCATTTTCAACGAACAACAAGAACTCGTCTATTATATCGGTGTGCAAACCGATGTTACCGAACTACAGTTGGCTAAAGATACCCTCAATCAACAATATCATTTGTTGGAACAAGAAATAGAAGAGCGCAAACGAATCGAGTCTGCACTGCGGAAAAGTGAAATGAAGTATCGCCAATTGGTGGATTCGGCTAACAGCATCATATTGCAAGTTGATTGTAAAGGTAATGTCGTATTTTTTAACGAATTCGCCCAACGTTTTTTTGGGTATACAGAAGCAGAAATTATCGGTCAAAATGTTAAAGGTACAATTGTGCCAAACCAAGATATAGAGGGCAACACTCTACACTCCATAATCGATCATATTTTAGAGAACACAGACCAGTATGTTACCTATGAAAACGAAAATCAACTCAAGAATGGCGATCGCGTCTGGATTGAATGGACGAATCGTATACTACATAATGAATCTGGAGATATAACCGGTATACTCAGTGTAGGCATGGATGCCACAGCCCGGAAACAGACTCAACTGGCCCTACAAAGTGCCAAACAAGCAGCAGAAATTGCCAATCAAACCAAAAGCCAATTTATTGCTCGTATGAGTCATGAATTACGCACTCCTCTGAATGCAATCTTAGGATTTACCCAAATTCTGAGGCGAGAATCTCTTGTTAGTTCTGAACACCAGGAATATTTGCAAATTATCAATCGCAGTGGAGAGCATTTATTAGAACTGATTAATGATATTCTGTCCCTATCTAAAATTGAAGCCGGTAAAATTGGTCTCGAAGAAAGCTACTTTAATTTGCATCGTTTATTCTATGAAGTGCAGGATATTTTAAAACTCAAAGCTGACCAGAAAGGCATTTTGCTAGCAACCCTTATTAATCCCAACGTTCCGGGTTGGGTGATTGCGGATCAGAGGAAGCTGCGGCAAATTTTGATCAATTTATTATCTAATAGCGTAAAATTCACCCATCAAGGAGAAGTGAAAGTTCGGGTTTTTCCTGCACCTCAGAATAATCAGCTTCCGATCCAAGACTATATCTGGGAAATCCAAGATACGGGTGAAGGAATAGACTCACAGGAATTACCCTTATTATTTGAACCCTTTATGCAAACCAGCTCCGGGGTGAAATCTGGACAAGGGACGGGGTTAGGTTTGACTATTTGTAAACAACTGCTTCAACTAATGGGAGGGGATATTCATATCTCTTCCCAGGTGGGTGTGGGAACCTTAGTCAGAGTCCGACTGCCCTTACGAACCGTCCATCCGGAAGAAATTCCAGAGCAGAGAGTGGAAAAACAGGCGATCGCCTTAGCACCGAACCAACCCATCTACCGGATTTTAGTGGTTGATGACCATTGGGAAAATCGGCGACTGTTATTAAAACAACTCCAGCTTCTAGGATTTGAGCTGCATGAAGCCGAACATGGAGAACAAGCCTTAGACTTATGGAGAAGTTGGTCCCCCGATCTGATCTGGATGGATCTACGAATGCCAGTGATGGATGGGTATCAAGCCACTCGCTTGATTCGGATGCAAGAACAAAACACCGGCCGAGCTGCCATTCCGATTTTAGCCCTCACAGCCAGCGCTTTGGAAGAAGACCAAATCTTGATCGAAGAGGCTGGATGTAACGAATTGGTTTATAAACCCGTTACCCAAGCCGTTTTATTAGACAAAATGAGTCATTATTTAAGTATAGAGTACGTCTATGAAACCAGTGACGATCGGGAAATGATTGCACACCCGGTTGATCGGACAGAAGCACTATTAAATGGAACGCAGTTAATGAAGATGCCCATGGATTGGCTTAATCAGTTACATCAAGCTGCCACTCAAGCCGATGAAGAGTTTATTCAAAAACTATTGCAAGAGATTCCAGAGGCTGAGTCCGACTTAAGGGAGGCGATCGCCGATTTACTCCACCATTACCGCCTAGATCGGATTCTCGATGCTACCCTAGAGGCAATCGAGGGTTTGGCGTATTGAACTGAGGATCGATCCAAATGTTATAACGGGGAAGAGGCGATCGAGGCTCAGAAAGTTCGACTATTTTGTTCACGCCCCCCATTTTTCTTTGGGATTTCCGATAATGCAAGACCATACTGTTTTACCCTTGTCTAAGGATATTTTAGTCGTCGATGATAACCCGAATAATATTCGATTTTTATCCCATATCCTCACTCAACAAGGGTATCGTGTCCGCAAAGCTATTAATGGCGAATTAGCACTCAATGCTGTACGCCATTCTCAACCGGATTTAATCTTGCTTGATATTATGATGCCAGATATCAATGGTTACGAACTGTGTGAAAAGATTAAATCCCATCCAGAATATCGAGCAATTCCTGTTATTTTTGTCAGTGCATTAGGGAGCGATTTAGATAAAACCAGAGCCTTTCAAGTAGGAGGGAACGACTATATCACTAAACCGCTTCAAGTCACCGAAGTTCTCTCAAAAATCAACATTCAACTGAGCTTGCTTAACCTTCAAGAATTGCTCACACAGGAAGCTCAAGCTCGCCAAAAAGCGGAAGAAAACTATCGCAGTATTTTTGAAAATGCTATTGATGGCATGTTTCAAACCACTCCAGAGGGGCAATTTGTGAAAGCGAATTTAGCTCTCGCTAAACTCTATGGATATGATTCTCCAGAGGACTTAATTGATACAATCCCCAATATTAATGAAAATTTTTATGTTCGTCCTCAACGGCGAGATGAGTTTTTAGCCTATATGGAAAGTTATGAGTTTGTTGATGAATTTGAATCAGAAGTATATTGTAAGAACGGGGATAAAATTTGGATTTCTGAGAGTGTCCGTAAAGTCAAAGGTGAGAATTGCGATCTACTGTACTTTGAAGGAACAGTTCGCAATGTAACCGAAAAAAGGAAGATCGAAGAAGAATTGCGCAAACAAAGAACAATATCAGAAAAATTGCTTTTAAATATCCTTCCTCAATATATTGCCGAGAAGCTCAAAAAAAATCGCCATACTATTGCGGATTACTTGCCTGAAGTCACTGTTTTATTTGCCGATTTGGTTGGCTTTACAGAACTTTCGGCGAAAATAAACCCGACGGAATTAGTGGATTTGTTGAATCAAATATTTTCTGAATTTGATAAACTAACCCAGCATTATGGACTAGAAAAAATAAAGACGATTGGTGATTCCTATATGGTGGTCGGAGGCTTGCCTGTTTACCAGAATATACAAGAGGAAAAATCTATTAAAAGAGTTGCAAACTTGGCTTTAGATATGCAGGAAGTCATCAAAGAATTTAATCGTCCTTGTGTCCTAGAAAATCGGTTGGAACTGCGCAATAGTCAACCGTTTCAACTGCGAATTGGGATCAATACGGGGCCGGTAGTTGCTGGGGTTATCGGAGTGAGTAAATTGCAATTGGATTTGTGGGGAGATACGGTTAATGTAGCGTCTCGGATGGAATCTCAAGGTTTACCCGGTAAGATTCAAGTGACTCAAGCCACCTACGATCAATTACAAGATACATTTATTTTAGAAAAACGAGGCTCATTTACGGTGAAAGGACGAGGAAGAATGACGACTTATTGGCTATTGAGTGAGCGGGAAGGATGAGGACTCAATCTCGTTGGGTCGGCTGGTGCTGGGCATCTATTTGTATCTTGCTTTGGGGTTCGGCTTTTCCGGGAGTTCGTTATGTGGTACAAACGATTCATCCCCTCAATTTCGTGGCGTTTAGATTTTTGATTGCTTCTTTGGGACTAGCAGTGTTTGCTATGGTTTCTGGAAAAATTCGTCGCCCCCATTCGTCCGATTTACCCCGATTATTACTTCAAGGATGTTTAGGGGTTTCTTTCTATCATTTACTCTTATCTTGGGGGCAGACGGTGGTTCCCGCCGGTACGGCCAGCATTTTAAATGCTTCTAGTCCCTGTATAGCAGCGATTCTTGCCGCTACAATTCTCAAGGAATCCTTACCGCTTCAAGGGTGGTTAGGAATGGCTTTGGGGTTAGGGGGGATCGTATTAATTGTTCTGGGAAAAGGACAAGATTTGACTTTTGCTCTATCCTCTGGGCTGATTTTAATGGCAGCATTTTCCCAAAGCTTCTATTTTATCCTTCAGCGACCGTTTTTTGAGCGCTATTCTCCTTTAGAATTAGCCAGTTATACGGTCTGGTTGGGGACGTTGCCGATTCTGTTCTTTGTCCGATTTCCGGATACGCTGAACGTGGGTTTAGTGGTGGGTTATTTGGGGATTTTTCCAGGCGCGATCGCCTATATCGCTTGGACGTATACCTTAGCACATTTATCCACGGCCCAAGCTTCTAGCTTCCTCTATTTAGTGCCGATTATCGCTACCGCAATCGGTTGGCTGGTTTTGGGAGAACCCTTAACTCTGACTGTGGCGATCGCAGGTGCTATGATTCTGATGGGTGTATTTTGGGTTAATCAGAGCCAGAGCAAGGTAAACTAAGGACTCCAGCGATAAAGATGGTTTTCCCATTCCCCATTCCCCATTACCCATTACCGCGCAAAGCGCTCTATGTCTACATTCCTCTTAGAAGTTGGTACAGAAGAACTCCCTGCTGATTTTATCACCAGTGCGATCGCTCAGTGGCGATCTCTCATTTCCCAAAGTTTAGCAAACGACCTGCTGACACCCAGAAATATTGAGGTCTATGGGACTCCCCGTCGTCTCTGTGTCCTGATTGAGGGATTACCTCTGCAACAACCTGACCGAGAAGAAGAGATTAAAGGCCCTCCCGCTAAAGCTGCATTTAAGGACGGGAAGCCAACCAAGGCCGCAGAAGGATTTGCTAAAAAGCAAGGGGTAAAGGTAGAGGATTTCGAGATTCGACCGACGGAAAAGGGTGATTTTGTCTTTATTCGCAAACAAATTCCTGGCTGCGTAGTTCCCCAATTGTTGACTGCATGGGTTCCCCGATGGATTTCTGGATTAGAAGGAAGACGGTTTATGCGTTGGGGAGATGGTCAGATTCGCTTTCCCCGTCCCATTCGCTGGTTAGTGGCCCTGTTCGATCGGGAGGTACTGCCGATTATACTCGAAAATGGTTCAACTCCAATTTTTGGCGATCGCCTCTCCTACGGCCATCGCGTCCTCCATCCTCAACCGGTGAGTCTAGAGCAAGCATCGGACTATTTGGAGTCCATGGAGTCGATTTTTATTCAAGTTGATCCCCAAAAGCGGGAAGAAATCATTAAAGCTCAAGTTGAAGCGTGCGCGGAAAAATTAGGCGGATATGCACGAATTTCACCGGATTTACTGGCAGAAGTAACCCATTTAGTCGAGTATCCGACCGCAGTGACGGGTCAGTTTGATGATGAATTTCTCGAACTCCCCACGGAAGTGACGACGATGGAAATGGAGTCCCATCAACGCTATTTTCCCGTATTTAAATCGGCAGAATCTGGGGAATTGTTGCCCTATTTTATTACGGTTTCTAATGGTGACCCCGCCAAGTCAGACTTGATTGCCCAGGGAAATGGGCGGGTGATTCGCGCTAGGCTGGCTGATGGTCAGTTTTTCTATCAAGCGGATTTAGCGAAACCCTTGGAAAGTTATGTCGAGAAGCTCGAAACGGTTACATTTCAGGAAAAATTAGGCTCTGTTCGAGATAAAGTGGAGCGTATTCGTACTTGTGTTAAGGTTTTGGCCGAGCAACTCCAGTTAAGCAGTGAAGAGCGGGAATTATGCGATCGCGCGGCCCTATTATGTAAAGCAGATTTAGTCACGCAAATGGTCTACGAGTTCCCCGAATTGCAGGGAGTCATGGGAGAAAAGTATGCCCTTTGTAGTGGAGAACCGGAAACCATCGCTACGGGGATTGTGGAGCATTATCTACCCAAAGGTGCTGGGGATAGTTTACCGCAAACTCTGGTCGGTCAAGTGGTGGGAATGGGCGATCGCCTGGACACATTAATCAGTATCTTTAGTTTAGGCATGATTCCCAGTGGCTCATCCGATCCCTTCGCCCTCAGACGCGCAGCCAATGCCATTATTAGTATTACCTGGGAGGCTAACTTACCCCTGGATCTGCATCAACTCCTCGTCGATAGTGTAGCGTCCTGCTGGCCTAATGCAGATCTTCCCGATTTAGTCCCCACATTAGAAGACTTCTTCTTGCAACGCATCCGTACCCAACTCCAGGAAGACAAAGGGATTGATTACGATCTCGTCAATGCCATTTTAGGGGAAGATGACCCCGAATATGCCAGTCGCTCCTTAGCCGATCTGCTAGACTTGCTCAAACGCGCCCTATTTTTGCAAGAAATCCGCACATCTGGACAGTTAGACGCAATTTACGCTACCGTCAACCGTTCCGCTCGGTTAGCAGTTAAGGGAAGTTTGGACAAAGAACAACTCGATCCCGTGGGAGTCGTCAAACCCGACTTATTCGAGCAAGCGTCAGAACAAGCCTTTTACGATGCCATGGTAAAAATTGTTCCCCAAACCCAACGCTGTCAAGAAACGCGTAACTATCAAGATTTGGTCAATGCTTTAGCGGAAATTGCCCCTACCGTCAGTCGCTTTTTCGATGGCGAAGATAGCGTTTTGGTGATGGCAGAAGATGAAAATATACAAACTAATCGGTTAAATTTACTGGGAATTCTGCGGAATCATGCGCGGGTATTGGCGGATTTTGGGGCGATCGTCAATTAACCTCCCAAGAGTGTCAAGAAAACCGGTTTCTAGTCCCTAGCGGTGGGGTCGGGTTCAGGGAATTAATCCTTGTGTATCCTAAATTTGGGAGAACCCGCTCCTACACTATGTTTTTTCTATTGGAAGAGATATTCCGACTCTAAATGAATAATTTAAGAATGGAATTTACCTTACATGAATTGGAAGACGAAATTGATGGATTGAGCCGAGGGCACATGACTATTAAGGGTGAATATGGTATACATTCGTCAATGAACCAAACTCCCGATCAGTCAATGATGATTTTTCTAGCTATTTCTGAATTGTTAGATGGAATTCGTTATTTGGTTAATAATCCAACAAGGGAAAAGTATAAATTTATAGGAATGGATTGTTCTTTCAGTTTTACAGTAAAGAAAAAGAAAGACCAAATATTAATAATTAGGAAAAGTGATGAAATAATATCAAAAACTGATCGAAGTAATTTCATTCAAATATTTTTGAAGAAGTACAAAAATTTGTAAATAAATATGAAAGCGCTCTTGTCAAAGGTGAAATGGCAGGCGATTCGCTTTCTGTTTCAATAAATGATTTTGAGGATAGTTTTTATGATATTATTAATTTATAGTTGAATGGGATCGCGTTTGGATTTTAGAGTAGTATAATTGGTGCAAACGCGCCGTTTTTTCCGAGTAGGAATTCCTGAGAGGGTGAAATTGGCTAAAATGCGATTTGGGTAGGTAGCCCCACATCGAGTATAGCCTAGCCCGTGGGAATAAACCGGATTTCTACCCAAGTTGAGGACACCAACAAAAAGATACGCGAGAAACCTGGTTTCTGGGATTTGGGGGGGCAGGTTCAGATTATTCCATATCTTCCTAATTTTTCTCAAATCAACTCATCCCCAGGGATGGGTTCTGCGTTAGGAACTCTATCTAAGATTTGGTCAAAGTGGCTATAATCAGCTTGTTTTGCATAAGTCTCCAGCAAGTGAACTCTCTTCTGCGCTTCTATTTTCTCAGTTATGGCACTTAAGAGCCAGCGATCGAGGGAAACTTGTTTTTCTTCAGCCAAACGTTGAATTTCAGTCAATAATTCATCGGGTAACTTTAGAGAATAAGTATTCATTCGCCAACTTTCTCCTGTAATTTGAGAGACTGAACTAAACTTCCCGGTTTTACCACTTGAATTCCAAATAATTGGGCAGCAGGCAAAAAATCCTGAAGTTCTGTAGATTTTAATCTCGCTTCAAGACTTCAGTATACTCTAAAAATAAGGCTTCAGAAACGGCTGGTATAACCCATCGTTGACAAATGGCTTTAAGGAGAATAAACTAGCTCCTCTACGCGATCGCAATCCAGCAACCCAAATATTGGTATCAAAGACGTACATCATTCTATCGCCATGGGACTCACTCCAGGATATGGACTTTTTCTCTATTCTGACATAGAGGCGATCGCCATCTTTTCCTAGTATCTCCTACTCTATACTAGGCTTATACCCTCCGTATACGGAGAAATTGTAGTATTTCCAAATCACATCAATGTCCACAAAACCTATCTCTCGCAGCCACTCTACTTGACTCATGAGGGGGGAGGGATGATCTTCATCATAATGTTGAGGAATCCACTTTTCCTCGATTTCCTCTAGGGAAACTTGTCGCAGCATATACTCTCGCCATTGTTCCATATAACGCTCTTGCAGACGCGAATTAGAAGCTAATACCACATCAGCATTAAAAAAAAGACCGCCGGGAGCCAGCGAAGCATAAATTTGCTTGTAAAACTTTATTTTGTCACTATCATTAACCAGATGATGTAAGGCAAGTGAAGAAACAGCTACATCATAAACCGCATCAAATTCATACTCTTCAAAATTAGCCAGTTGATATCGTATATCTTCACCCTTACCGAGTTTAGTTTGGGCAATTTGCAACATTTTCTCGGCAATATCAACACAAGTAATCTGAGCGTGAGGATAAGTGTTTTTAATTCGTTTGGCGATTGTCCCTGTTCCACATCCAAGATCGACAACCCGAATCACCTGAGATGAACTAAAGGGAATTGCAGCCACGATCGCATCAAGCATTTGTTCGTAGTAAGGAATGAGACGACGTATAATCCCATCAAATTCTTGAGCTTCGCTTTCAAAATGTTGCTTGACGTTTTCCATCACTCGTTCTTCAATCTAGGTAAGAGATAGTAGCTAATATAATGTAACATCTAATCTAATGAGAGTAAATGGGTTCACCAACCGATCTCGCTAGATTGCCCTGTATCCAGAAGCAGCAAAATGTCAGAATCCTTTTCAGCAGATTGTCCTACCTCTCACTACTCATCATTCCAGCAGTTGCACACCCTAGAGGGGGGCGCTGTATACCAAGATATACTCTGGGCTTTTCCCTTCGCACTCACCCCTAATTCTCAACGATTAATCACCGTAGAGCTGCATAAGACGCTGAAAATTTGGGATTTCCAACAGGGATTACTTCAGGTATTTCTAGGCGATCGCCAAACATTGAGCCATGCACAATTTCTTCACTTAAGTCCTGATGGTAAGCGGTGTTACATCCTCTATCACGAGCGTCCGAATAGATATGAGAAACGATATTATATTGAAGTCAAAGATATCAGTACAGGAGAAATATTCAATACTATTGAGAGTAAACAAGACTGGATAGACTCCATTGTAGTGAGTCCAGATGAAAAACTCTTAACCCTCAGCAATCCTAGAAAAGGGTTTGAAGTTTGGGATCTACAAGCCAAGCACAAACTCTATTTTCAGCCCATTCCACCATCTCGATACTTGCGTCATTTTACCCTTCAATTTAGCCTGGATGGTCAACTCTTACTCTACAATGTGGATGGAAAAACCCAAATTTACAAGAGTTATAGTGGCACTCAACTTTACAGCATTCTCTGGGAAGACGGGGGGAACTATCGGCCGATCCATATCTGTGCAGATCGGACAACGGCTATAGGACTCGATTACCGTGGATTTATTCAACAATGGGAGCTAACGACGGGTGGTCTAATCCAACGTTGGCAATTACCCAATCCAGAGGTGTCTAAGGCAAGTTTCTTTAGTTCTGATGGTGTCGTGTTGTGTGGTGTTTTCAAAACCGGTGAAATCAAAATCTGGAACTGGAAAACGGGTGAGTTGCTCAACACCTTATACTGTCCAACCTATCACCAGCGAGGCTATCAATACTACTCGATTCAAAGAGTTCAATTTACTCGCGATAACCAATTTATGCTCACCAGTGGTACAGATTACACGATCCGCATTTGGGGCAATACCCAATATCAATCCTGCAACCCTCCATTTCGGTATGACCAGGATATGCACCAAAGACGTAGCGATCGCGAACAGTGGTTACTTGAAAATCTCTTTAGAGGAGCATTTAATGATTAAAGTAGAAATCGCACGTAGCCCTATAAAGCTCGTCCACCAATGGGGCGTATTGAGCAGCCAACTTACCATAGAGAAAAATTCTTTGCTTATCCCCTAACATCTCCACAGTTTTCTTGCCATCAACCCAACTATCTTTGAGATTCAACTGAGGCACGCTAAAATCAGGATGTAAAGCAACTAAATGACACTATATACAAAGGATTCAAGGAAAGCATAAAACCGGATTTTCCCTATTCCCTGTTGAGTCTGACCCCCAAGATTGAGTACACTGCAAGTTATGCAAATCAATGATAACGACCAATCTGTACTCAACGACAACGTTGACTTGAGTAGTCCCCTGGATAACCTAGGGCCCATCGAAGGTACTCCAGAGAGCGCCCCCCCTCCCGATCCAGAGGAAATGTTGCCTTTGCTAGAATCCCCAGTCACCCAAGAGCGGATGTTAGCAGCGAGGGTATTTTGTGAAATCCAAGACCATCGAGCGATTCCCCATTTAATTCGTCTATTGGGCGATCGCTGTCCTTTGGTGCGCGTCAGTGCAGCCTATGCTCTGGGCCGGAATCCCTCCTCAGAGGCGATCGAACCCATGATAGACCAACTACAGCGGGATTGGAACGGCTATGTCCGCAAGGGATTAGTCTGGTCTTTAGGCAATAATCGCGATCGCCGCAGTTTAAACCCTCTCATTGACTCCCTGCGTACTGATATTCCAGCCGTGCGTCTCTGGGCTGCTAGTGCTTTAGCCCAAATGGCCCAAGTTAGTTATGAAGCGATCATTAGCACGATTCCTCCCCTAATTCAAGGCCTGCGCCGAGACCCTATTCCCGCTATTCGCAGTAACTGTGCCTGGTCGTTAGGCCAATTAGCCCGCGAATTGCCCTCGAATGTGGTCTATGCTGGGGCGATCGATGGTCTGATTGAATCTTTTGTAGAAGATGAAGATCTAGGGGTACGCGAAGATGCGCGATCGGCTCTGCTGAAAGTCGGAGACCCCAGAGCCTTACAACTGATTGAAGAGTTAGAACAAGAAGGATGGTTTTAATTGGGGTTGAGGAAACAGGAAATAGACTATCTTCTAACTTCCCTGGCGGTTGTTATCGTTTAGGACTTAGGCCGATTGATAGCATTCAATAGCCAGAGACTGCCCACAATAGAGACAAAATGAGAGACCGTGGTATGAGTATTGCCGAGCAAGACAAATAAATCAATGGGTTCAATAAATCTTCCTAGATCCGCTCCTGTGGGAATTAAGCCCTGGGGTTGAAAGAGGGATTTACCCAGTAAAATACCCGTGATCGCTTCGGCAGCCAAGAGAGATAAGCTCATGCCCACAATATTACAGACCAGGCCAAATTTAATCATCTGGATGGTTGCAGCTTTAGTGGGACGCACGCTGCTATCAGGCGATCGCAATTGTCGTGCTAACCGAGTGTAGCGAAAGGCTTGCACAATGCTGAAATAGAGGACGAGGAGACCACAAATGGCAAAAAATGCCCCTCCTCCACGACCGGGGTCTTGAATTCCTGCCCTGGTCTCTTGACCAATTAAGGCAAACAGAAAGATGATAGAGGCGATCGCCCCTAATACCACCTGAGTCCAAAAGCTAATCCAAGCTGTCAGACGCAAGTTCCCCGAAAATTTCTCTACAGCGGGGGGAAGGGCATAGAATTGGTCGTTCTCAGGCATAGTGATTCGCTACAGCTCCATCCCTTAATCTAGCAGGAAACTCGAAGCGGCGATCGCCTCTCGATTCAGAATTATTTGTAGCTTCCAGAATAATTATGTTATCCTGCATGGTTGATAGGAATTGAGCGTATATCTTAGTGCCTCCAGCTCTGGATTCTAAGGGAAGCGCCTGTATCTATTGATGTAAGGAGTCAAGTGACTCACCGTCCTGTGTTCATACAGGGCTTTAGACTTTAGCTCAAAGGATTTCACCTGCCAATCGGGGTAACCATCAACTACTAAACCCAAAACACTGGCATTTGGGGCAACATATTTAGGCTTTTAGGCTCAATCGGGTGTGCATCTCAAAATGACCCAATATTTCTTTTCAACTTAACCTGAGCCAGTCTTTAACGTTTTGTAAGGGAATTTTCATAACCAGGGCTGCATTTACTCAAGTCCAGTTCATTGGCCTGATTTGAGTTCATTCATGCTTGTGCAGAGAAAAGCTATGACCTTTGATGAAATTTATCGTTTTTTTCAAGACCCACCACCGATTCACCTGAATACAGAATTAACAGTCTGTTATGTCTTGTCCATCTTGCTCAATAAAGACTCCTATGGAACTGAACTGATTCGAGTCCTAAAAAAACAGTATCCCCAATACCGCCTATCGGATACCGTCCTCTACAGCGCCCTCAAATTCTTGGAAGAGGAAGAGATGATCACCGGATATTGGAAGAAACTCGCTCGACGAGGACGGCCTCGCAGGATGTATCAGATCCAATATCGCGGACGCTCCCAAGCTCAAGAATTGGCGCTCTTGTGGCAAGACTATACCCGTAATGGGGCCCTGGAACTTGCTACTCCTGCCTTCAATCTTCGTCAAACTGTCTCCCAATCCTAGGCATTCTATGCCATTGAGAGAAGTTATATAGCAGAGAAAAGAAAAGTTAGGACACTTTCGATTGCTAGAGTACCTATTGCCTCGAACAATACCCTAACCGTCCTAACTTAACGAGTTCACTGCTATAGCGCTTCGCACTGGTCTAGTGATACCCTTTCTCTTTGATCGTGCAACTCATGAGTCCTGGAGAGACCAATTGCTCTCAACCACTTGTAAAGTGCAACTTCATACAGAAATAGTATGAGACGAAGCTCATTGCATCGATCACTGAGTAGACCAGACGTAGGGGTGAAAAGCTTTTCGTCCCTACATGCGGTCTTTTTAGCAATTAATTTCATCACAGGGCAAAGCGCTGTTATAGAGTAGAGTGTAGTCGTCTCGTGCATCAATACAGTGCTTTGCGATATTGTGGAGTACAATATCGAATCCCCAAACCCATATACCCCAATCCTATTCCCTAGCGCAAAGTGCTATATCAATTATCAACGGCCAAGTGATGGGTGTTGAGGGTAGGATCGGGCAGGGGATAGTTGGGAGAATCTCCATTGTGTTGTACCTTATCTATCGGTTTATGAACCTGTTCTACTCCTCCATGAAGACGCACCAACTGAGCTAAGGTTTTCTTCAGTTGGGTACGGGGAACAATTAAATCGACAAAGCCATGTTGCAGCAAATATTCCGAGGTTTGGAAATCATCTGGGAGCTTTTCCCGTAGGGTTTGCTCAATCACTCGTCGTCCAGCAAAACCAATGGTAGCTTTTGGTTCAGCCAGAATCAGATCGCCCAGCATAGCAAAACTGGCAATTACACCACCAGTGGTGGGATGGGTGAGGACGGGAATATATAATAAACCAGCTTCTTGATGGCGCTCTAAGGCTCCTGAAATTTTGGCCATTTGCATTAAACTGAGCATTCCTTCTTGCATTCTTGCGCCTCCAGAGGCACAAATAACGATCGCAGGGATTCGCTCTGAAGTAGCTTTTTCGAGCAGTCGGGTAATCTTTTCTCCCACTACTGACCCCATGCTGCCTCCCATAAAACCAAAGTCCATGACGGCTAGAGCGACTTGCAAGCCATCCAACTGACCTAAACCACTTTGTACAGCATCATTGAGATCGGTTTTAGCTTGATATTCTTTGAGGCGATCGCTATACCGCTTACGGTCTTTAAACTTTAAGGGATCATCGGGTTGCAAATGGGCATCCAAAGGAGTCCAGGTATTACGATCAATCAATTGAACAATGCGTTCATTACTATCTACCCGAAAATGGTGTTCGCATTCTAAACACACCATTTGATTTCCCTGTAAATCTTTTGTATAGGTTAAAACTCCACACATGGGGCATTTAGTCCATAACCCATCAGCAATTTCCCGTTCCTGACGTTCTGGACTGATGGGAGAATTTTTTTGTCTGTTGGCAAACCAATCAAATAAGGACATGAAAAATAAAGAGATTATCTAAAGTAAAAGGGACATTATTCGTCCGATATCTCCTCGATTTCGCTTAGAAGTAACAAAGCACTCCAACGATGTTCAAGGGCAACTTGTACGGCAGTGGGCGATCCCATCCCGAAATAGGAGACTACTCCACAATCAACTAGGCGAGTGGGAATTTCCTGGGCACTGAGTAACTGTTCCATCAGTTCTGCCTCCCAGCGAGTTGAGGTCGTGCGAATCGTAATCCAAGACACTCGATTATCCTATCAGGTTAGGCGAGAAAAAGAACTGTATATAAGCTGATATCATCCGATCGCCCCAGAAAATCGTCAGGGCCCCGCCGAGGGCAAGAAAAGGCCCAAAGGGCATTTTTTGACGGCGTTTGAGTTGGCCAGAGGCGATCGCCCCCACCCCAACACCAGCGCCAATCAAACAGGCAAGAAATCCTGATAATAACAGAAGTTTCCACCCCAACCAAGCCCCGATCGCCGCCGCGAGTTTAGCATCTCCCTCTCCCATGGCAGCTTGACCGAGCAGAAAAGACCCTAAAATAATAATAATTTCAAATAACCACAAGCCTAGGATTGCTCCAAATATGCCATCAAGAAATGGAGATGCCTCTCCTGCCCCTCGAAGCAGTTGATAGAGTAAACCCATGACGAGTCCAAACTGAGTGAGGACATTGGGCAAAGTGAAGGTATCCCAGTCAATCATGGCTAACACCAACAACCAACTCAAACAGAAGCAATATCCCACCGTTTCCCAAGAGAGGCCAAACTGGAGATATACTCCTAGAAATAGTAAACCTGTGATCGCTTCAATGGTGGGATAGCGCCAAGAAATGGGACTGTGGCAATAGCGACATTTTCCCCCCAACGCCAACCAACCAAACACCGGAATATTATCAGCCATACTCAAGCGATGGGAACAGAGGGGACAATGGGACGGAGGGAAGAGGATCGATAAACCGGCTGGAATGCGATAGATCGCCACATTTAAGAAACTACCGATCGCCAATCCTAATAATACGGCGATCGCCATACTGGGAATTTCAATCCACACCCGACTCCTCCATCAATACAATTTAGTTTCTAGATGATTAAACGGAATAAACACCTCTGTGGGCAACAAAGCTAACTCTTCCTGAAATACCAAAACTGCACGATAGCTGACCTGATTTACCACAACCCCTAGGGGTTGTTGAAATCTTCCCGAATGCTTCTCGGCTGCACCATCAGCCACCGTCCGATAGACTCCATAGGTATCGCGCGCAATTCGTACTAAAGCTGGATCGAAGATATCCAGACCATTAGGGACATGAATCGGATAATCGGGATAACTTGGAGATTCTAAAAGGACTTGTACCACAGATTAACTTTCCTAACCTTACGGGCTATCTACACCGACCAATCTTGAATTCGCCATTGGCCATCTTCACGAATCAACTCATACTCAACTCGAATTTCATCATTATAGGAAGCCCCTCGATCTACCTCACCATTACGGTAAAACTCTACTGACTCATTCACTGTTGCATCGACCGTTGCTCGATCTTCATCATCGAGATTTATTGTCACATCGTTAATCGTCAGCTCATGCTCATACTCACCATAGAAATTATCTTGCTGATCTTGCGTCGCCCGTTGTCTTTGAGTGGATAAAGCTGGATCGACCAAAATTGAGGACAACTCATCTACTTGATGATTAGAACCAAAGGCATTTGCCTTCGTACTCAACCAAGTTTCAATCACCACTTTTGCCCTCTCTTCGGTCAACGGCCCCGTATCGGCTGTCGGTTGGGCTGGTGGCTCAGGAATCTCTATGGGGGGTTGATTGAGCATCAATTGTAACTGTTCCCCTTCTAAGCCAGGAGTAGTATTGAATAGGGAACCCACCAAACCGATCACTTGGCCGATCAGCCAAATCAAAAGCCATAATCCCAATAATCCACTCGCCGCCAGGAGAGCCAACCGTCCCCAATGAATGGAAGACTTACCCGTTGTAGAATTGCTTCGGCGACTGGACCCCCGCCTCTGACCGCTAGGGACTGGACGCTGATTGGCTGGGCGATCGCCAGAGACAACTGGAGAACGGCCAGTTTTTGCTTTAGGCGGCTCGGAGCGCGTTAACATAGCGGTGGTTGCTGGCACTCTCCTTCCCTGATGATCTCCCTGTTCTCTGACCGCAGCCGAAGAGATAGAAGCCATCTCTTCTGTTTTCTTCAGACTGACCTTCCCTTGCCTCTCGCGCTTTGAAAGGGTTTCTGGTTTGGACTCCACCACACTCCATTGATTTTGCTCAGTGCGATCTAAAGGCAAAGCTTCTAAATAGGCTTGTACTTGGTCATCGGCAAAATACTCTTTCAACGTCTGCTCACAACCGGCCAGATCCTGAAAATGGGGAAATACCTCTTCCTGTAGCCAACGCTCACTATACAAACACAAGCCCGGTAACAAATCGGGAGCGCCCTGAGAATTTTCTCGAATAAAGCCTAATTGTTCGTATTCCCGACTTAATTCAAGCGCTCTGGTCGCTTCTTCCGTTTGCCCCAAGAGCAAACAACACACCGCCTGCTCTAAATGTACATCTTGCCGAGACCCCAACCGCATCAGCATTCGTTTAGCTCGGTTAATCAGGGCAGGTTGTTTGTAGGCAAATCCACGTACCAATAGGGCATAAACCGCTAAATAGGTCGCCACAGCCGAAGGGCGCTGGGCTTCGGTTTCAAACAGGGTTTGCTGTTCTAGGGATGTTAGATAACTGCGTAATTGTTGGATAAAGCGCAGGAAATCATCAATACTGAGTCCCGACTGATCGTCACCTGTTCCATCGAGTCCGCCCCGTTCTTGTAGCATATCCCGCAACATTTGAATCCCGTGGCGATGGGCGATCCCATCCTCAGAATTTTCGGATAATAATTCTAGAATGCGGTAGGGACGCAGTTTATATAAGTCAGCTTGCAATTCTCCACGCAGGCTCGGAAATACGCCTTCTTTCAACAGCAGTTTTTCGGCATTTTCTAAGGATAGGGCGGCTTGCTCATAGGTTCCCTGTTGCCATTGTTCTCGCCCCAATTCCAGACCAGAGAGTGCTAAGGTTAAAACCACATCAGCGCGGGATAATTGAGGAATAGTATTGATCTGCGATCCTTCAGGAGGCTCAGAAGAGAAATGTTCGAGATACTCTGTCCCCAGATTTAAGACCAGTTCATATTCTCCCAATTCTAGGAGAATCAACAGGGCCCCCAAAACTTGAGGGTCTTCGACCTCCAGTGAGGGCAAGGTTTCTTGAATCTGTGTCTCTTCTTGTCCTTGTCCTGGGAGCTTATGAAAGGTTTTTTGGTCGTAAGCTGTTTTTGCTTCTGGATTGGATAAAATATTGTAGGCGCGATCGAGCAGGGATTTCCGAGAGCCGATCGCCGTTTCCGAATATTCCCGCCGAGGCAACTGCATCGTGCGATCGCGGTGGGCCTGTTGCAACTGTTCGGCAGTTGCCTGTAGTGGGACACCTAAAATTCGGTAATAATCCAGCGGAATACGCACAGTCTACTCCCTCAGCAGCGATGCTTACAGTTTAGGGTCTGGAAAACCTGCCCCCCTTGTAACCCTTAGAATTATACTTCGGACAACGATTCTTGTCTTGCCCTCCTTTAGATTTTTTCATCAAGTTCCCATCTCCCTATCTCCCCATCTCCCCATTGACGTATACTAAGTCTTTGCACAACAATAACATCAGCTTGTAGTGGTAGTAAGGGACGCATTCATGGCTCAAGAGAGGATCGTACCAGAATTTGATTCATCTTCCGTGAAAATGAGTCGAGAGGAAGGACTCAGACTCTATGAAGATATGGTATTAGGGCGGGTATTTGAAGATAAGTGTGCAGAAATGTATTACCGGGGCAAAATGTTCGGTTTTGTCCATCTTTACAATGGTCAAGAGGCAGTGGCTTCTGGCGTAATTAAATCCATGCGCCAAGATGAGGATTTTGTCTGTAGTACCTATCGAGATCACGTCCATGCGTTGAGTGCTGGAGTTCCGGCACGAGAAGTCATGGCTGAACTGTTTGGCAAAGCGACTGGATGCTCTAAAGGTCGGGGTGGCTCGATGCATATGTTTTCTGCCGAACATAAGCTCTTAGGGGGTTATGCATTTGTGGCGGAAGGCATTCCTGTGGCGACAGGTGCAGCATTTCAGAGTAAGTATCGTCGGGAAACCATGGGAGATGAAACTGCCGATCAAGTGACGGCTTGCTTTTTTGGGGATGGGGCTTGTAATAATGGCCAGTTTTTTGAATGCTTGAATATGGCGGCTTTGTGGAAGTTGCCAGTTCTGTATGTGGTCGAAAATAATAAGTGGGCAATTGGTATGGCTCACGATCGAGCCACTTCAGTACCAGAAATCTACAAAAAGGCCCATGCCTTTGGAATGCATGGGGTTGAAGTTGATGGGATGGATGTTTTAGCGGTTCGCGAAGTGGCTAAAGAGGCGATCGCCCGCGCCAGAGCTGGAGAAGGGCCAACCGTAATTGAAGCCTTAACCTATCGTTTTCGGGGCCATTCCTTAGCCGATCCCGATGAACTGCGCTCTAAAGATGAGAAAGAGTTTTGGTTCCCCAGAGATCCCATCAAACGGTTTGCTGGCTATTTAACCAGTAAAGAATTAGCAACTGAGGCACAGTTAAAAGACATCGATCGCAAAATTCAAGCCCTGGTAGATGATTCCGTCAAATTTGCCCTCGAAAGCCCTGAACCCGATCCAAGTGAACTCTATAAATATGTGTTTGTAGACGATTAATAGATGACTTGCAGAAGTTAGGAAATCATCAATAGTCCTGAGAATCCAGGAGTATTGTATTGCTATCTATTTTCTTACTACCTATGCAAGAAATCTAATGAACATTAATGAAGTAGGGGCGAACTTTTTTTCGCCCCTACTCTTATCGCTTCATGTAATCAGTCACCAACTGATTACTTCAAATTACCCCTTACCAGTGCCAAGCCCTACTCACGAATCGGCCCGTTATAGTCTACTCTCACCCAAGAACCATCTTTCGCAACTGTGACCACACTTTCGACTGTGGGAACAGAGAAACCCGGTTCTCCCCCATAGAATTTAAACATCCAACTACCATCCTCGTTATCCACAAATGGAGAGGAGGTGGCATCTCCATGCATGGAGCTTTCTGCACGATATTTGCTCAATCCTCCATTGGCTTGTTCTGCTGCTTGACGAGCCAAATTTTTAGCCCGACTTAAGCTGAAAATATCTTCAACTTCGACTCTAACTTCTGGATCGATGGGTAAAAGAGTTGGTGTTTGGGCAAAAGCACCCAGAGGAATTAAGGTTAAACCAGTAAGCGCTAACACACTAATCAACGTATTAGACATTTTTACATGACCTCATATTGACAATCAATCTATCCTAACTTTACAGTCTAAAGACCATTAGGTGGCGTTTTAAGTTCCCAACTTAGAGAATAGTTTAGAATCAA
This sequence comes from Roseofilum sp. Guam, assembly GCF_017746735.1. NCBI lineage: Bacteria > Bacillati > Cyanobacteriota > Cyanophyceae > Desertifilales > Desertifilaceae > Roseofilum > Roseofilum sp. Guam. The sequence continues at coordinate 28,243 of NZ_JAGHZN010000008.1, forward strand.
TTAATCCATATAAAGTGAAGATTAAATGAACCTGCCTTCGGAACGAGAAACAGAACAAACTGGTTCTCCTCGATTGCTAGAGTAACTATTACCTCGTCGGAAGTATAGCGCTTCGCGCTAGGGAATAGGGAATAGGGAATAGGGAATAGCTTGTATGGCTTGGGTTCTAAGGTTTCAAGCTGTACCTCACAGAAGAGAGAAATGCGATACTATGCCTATTTCTCAATTCTTTTTTTCAAAGTATAAACCAAACAATATCCTTCGGCAAATTTCAGGGAATAGTTACTGACAAGTTCCCAACCGCTTTTGCCATATATATTTAAGATTTTGACGACCATTTTGGGTTTACACAGGAGACCCTTTTGGCGACGAAAATGAGTGATTTGACCCTGGGGATAGAGCGATCGCACAGCGGTGATTTTCCCGGTGCGATCGCACATGACCAGTAGTTCTAAATAGCGCCAAATACTCATCAATCTTTCGGGAACTCCATCTCTCACCCTCCGTTAAAAAGTTCACCCTTTTTCCTGGCGATCCGGAACTTCCCCGATCTGAGCAATTGTTGATTGACCGCTATACCGTTACCATAGTTTAGAGTAACCCCATCGTTGCTTTATCTGCGCTATGGTTAAGCTCCGTTCCACCTTATCTCTACTTCTCGGATACATCCTTACTCTGACGATCGTTTCAGGGGACTCTCAACCCGCACAGGGACAACATCAATATCAAAATCCGGATGTTCCTTTTCCTTCGATTCTGCCATTGGACACTGAGCTATTGGAAGCAATTGAGCAAGGAAAACCTGTCTCTATCAGTGAAGGTGCAATTGTTACAGAAAATACGATTAAAGAGGGTCGCTTAACCCTACCAAGTTTATGGTGGGCTAGCAAGCAATATGGGAAGAATTTGCTGGTCACCTGGTTTGCCTATCCCAGTGGCGATCAAAACACCCCTGGGCGAGTCGATGTCGTGGTCAACCGTCAAGCTTGGCGCGAGACTTGTTATTTGAACCGCTATGAGTTCGTGACCAAAATGGGAGCGATCGCCCGCGACTATGGCTATAATACTCGTCTGTTTAACCGTCAAGGGGAAGGTTTAGCCAGTTATACTTGTAATTTTGCCACTCCTAACTTCTGCAATGTTCAAGGTCTGATTGTTAATCAAGGCGTTAACCAAGATTGTGTAGTGAGTCAGTAGAACGTTCTCTAAACTAATATGATAGACTAGGGAAATCTTATATTTTCACTTCCTCTTGCCCTAATAGCATTTCTCTATCAAGAGGCAAAAAACAAAGAACTTAAAACCCTTAGATTCCCAAAAATACGATCGCTCATTCAAAAATACTTTTATGAAAAACTGGTTAGAACATAGCGTACAAGTCGAAGTCGAAGCGCCGATTGATTTCGTTTGGGAATTATGGTCAGATCTCGAACAAATGCCCCAATGGATGAAATGGATTGAATCGGTTCACGTATTAGAAGAAAATCCCCAATTGTCTCGATGGAAATTGGCTTCAGGAAACTTTGAATTTAGTTGGCTCTCACGGATCTTAAAACAAAGTCCCAATCAAATTATTCAATGGGAATCAGTTGATGGGTTGCCGAACCGGGGGGCCATTCGCTTTTACGATCGCCATGAAACCAGTATTGTTAAACTAACCGTCGCCTATGCCATTCCGGGAATTGTGGGCAAACTGATGGATAAATTGCTCGGCCCCACGGTAGAATCGACCATTCAAGCGGACTTAGACCGCTTTCGAGCCTATGCGCTCCAGAAAATGGCAAATGACTTTAACGGGTAGTTCATTAGAAGTTAGCTATGAATTTCGTATGGGATGGGGATCATACAAGCATTCAAACTGTTGAATGCTAAAATTGAATATCGATCCAGATGCTCTTTAATTTGGTACGGATGCGATAATAGGGTCTAGACCTAGGATAGGAGTTAATAAGGCTAATGACATGGCAAGAATTACAAAGTCAGGCGTTGCACTTACCCATTGGAGATCGTTGGCGTTTAGTACAAGTCTTGTTAACCTCTATTCAACAAGAAACTCAAGTCTCTACTGCTTCAACCGCAAACCTCAATTCTTTAGCAGATCTCGATCCTTGGACTCAAAGCCTTATTGGTGTCATTGAATTGGATACACAAGAGATAACCAACTCCTATATCGATTACCTGGAGAAGAAATACAGTTGAAGCAAGTTTTATTTGATAGTGATGTTTTGTTGGATATGCTCGTTCAACGACAACCCTTTGTTGTTGCCTCTGCACAAGCTTTAAATAAGGTAAAACAACCGCAAGTGTAAGGATATGTTTCTGGTCATAGTATAACCGATATTTTCTATATTTTGCGTCGTCAAGTAGGGGGTGAAAGAGCGCGTCAGCTTTTATCGATATTATTGGAGCATCTTCACATTGCTAGTGTAACCGATGAGGTTATTCGGGCTGCCCTGCAAAGCTCTATGACTGATTTTGAAGATGCTGTAACCAGTGAAGCAGCAAAGGCCGCTGGGGTGGAAATTATTGTCACCCGAAATATTCCAGATTTTGTCGCTTCATCAATCCCTGCCATATTACCAGAAGAATTTTTAGCTATGCCATATTGATGCGAAAAAAGGACAGTAAAAGTGTGTAGCAACTTCTCTGCATTATTTCTGCTAGATCTGATGATTTTATTAAGAAAACGGCGATCGCCAAAAACAGCGAGCCGATCGCGCCGAATCAGATTTACAACAGCTACGCGAGAAGCTACGCCAGTTAAATATCGATCCTGATTCTCTATCGTCGTTTCTTCAGGGTTAGGTAAGGTGAGTTTAATTAAAGAATAAAATCAGAGTAGATGCTAAAGGAATCATCATTTTCTTCTTGAATCAGTAGTATAACGGCTTTGGGTTCTCGCCATTGTTGCTTCTGTATGGTTTCGATAAAGCCCTTGGAATTGAAATAATTAAATGAACCACCATAAACACAAGCCTGCATTCCCAATGTCACATGATTATCTAAACGATCTAATAGAAGAAAGTTGTTTTCTTGCAGCCACCTATTTACATTCAATAATGGTAGAACTTCTTCAATTTCTTCATCATATTCATCATCTTCGTTCAGATATTCTTCTAAACTAAATATCAACAATACATCGGTAATCCAACTCATGGTTATAGACCAGAAAACTGCAATGAATTATAAATTTCTAAATCATCCAGAATTGAGGCAAAAAAGAAAGAGTAAAATGGTCTAGCAAGCGATCTGCTGGATTTCTGCTAGATTGGCTACAAATTTTCAGACTGACTCTTGGGTTAAGGAAATGCTAAGAAATATTTCAGAAACCTTGGGGCAGATCTGATCATTTTATTAAGAAAAAGGCGATCGCCCGGGTTTACCGGCAAAATCTATCCTACATCTAAAAGCAACGGTTTCCAGTTCAGGAGATGAGGTGTCAAGAAAATTAGGGATTTGACTTAAACAACCCATAAGCCGTGTGCTTTAGGGCGTGTATCACAGATGCACAAACCTAGGCTTTATTGCCTCCTGTATCCGGTTCCCTCCTTCAGAGAACATTGAGGATTGAAAAGAAACTATACCAAGACCATGAACAGAACCACATCACCCCAAAAACAGGGTCTATACGATCCCCAATTTGAACATGATGCCTGCGGAGTTGGCTTTATTGTACACATGAAGGGGGAGAAATCTCACTCAATTGTTGAGCAAGCTCTCACTATTCTGGTTAACCTTGAACATCGTGGTGCAGTCGGTGCAGAACCCAACACTGGAGATGGAGCGGGTATTCTGCTGCAAATGCCCCATAAATTTATGGCAAAAGTTGCCCAAGAGCAAGGCATCAACTTACCGGAGGCAGGGCAATATGCGGTAGGCATGATTTTCTCATCTCCCGATCGCGAAGCCAGAAGCAAAGGACGAGAAATTTTTGAGCAGATTATCGCTGAAGAAGGGCAAAAAGTCATCGGCTGGCGGGATGTGCCCACCGATAACAGTAGTTTAGGGGCAACCGCTCAAGCGAGCGAACCCTTCATGCAGCAAGTGTTTATTGCCCGAAATCCAGATATAGTTGAAGATCTCGCCTTCGAGCGCAAACTCTACGTGATCCGCAAGCGCTCCCATACAGCTATTCGGACTCCAGGAATCGATCGCTATTGGTATCCCAGCAGTATTTCTTGCCGTACCTTAGTGTACAAAGGCATGTTAATGCCGCCCCAGGTAAAAGCCTACTTCCGGGACTTAAGCGATCCAGACTTAGAAAGCGCCCTCGGTTTAGTCCATTCCCGGTTCAGCACCAACACCTTCCCCAGTTGGGAGCGATCGCACCCCTATCGCTATGTTGCCCATAACGGGGAAATCAATACCCTGCGCGGTAACATTAACTGGATGCACGCTCGCCAATCTCTCTTTGGCTCTGCCTCTGAAGAATTTGGCTCCGATCTAGACCGTATCCAACCCATTATTAACATTGATGGCAGTGACTCCGGGATCTTCGACAATACCCTGGAACTGATGACCCTGGCTGGGCGAAGCCTTCCCCATGCAGTGATGATGATGATCCCCGAACCCTGGGCGGCTCATGAGTCCATGAGTGACGAGCGCAAAGCCTTCTACGAATATCACGCTTCCTTAATGGAACCCTGGGATGGCCCTGCATCCATCGCCTTTACCGATGGCACTATGATGGGAGCGGTCTTAGACCGGAATGGTCTGCGTCCTTCTCGCTACTATGTGACCAAAGACGACCTAGTCATCATGGCCTCAGAAGCTGGCGTTCTACCGGTTGAACCAGAGAACGTAGCCAAAAAAGGTCGCTTAGAACCCGGTCGTATGTTCCTCGTGAATATGGACGAAGGGCGGATTGTGGCGGATGAAGAAATTAAACACCAAATCGCCAGCGAGCATCCTTATCGAGAATGGCTGGATCGATACCAAGTCAAACTCTCCGATCTGCCAGAAGCCAAAGAAGAGTCAGCTCCTAGCTTGCCCTTAGTTCAGAGACAACGGGCGTTTGGCTATACCTTTGAAGAATTACGGATGCTAATCGCCCCCATGGCCCAAAATGGAGTAGAAGCCGTGGGAGCGATGGGAACTGATACCCCCCTGGCAGTACTCTCCGATCGCCCGAAATTGCTCTATGAGTATTTCAAGCAACTGTTTGCCCAAGTTACAAATCCCCCCATTGACTCGATTCGGGAAGCGATTATTACCTCGCCGATCACAACCATTGGTTCCGAACGTAACCTGCTCAAACCGGAACCGGAAAGCTGCCACCTGATCCAGTTGCCCACTCCCATTTTGAGTAATGCGCAGTTGGCGAAACTGAAGCAGCTCAGTGAAGGTAAAACCGAGGGGTTTCGTTCGCTAACGCTGCCAATTCTCTTTGACCCCAAAACTGGGGTAGAAGGTCTCGAAAGCACCTTAGAGGGCATATTTGCCCAAGCAGATGAGGCGATCGCCGAGGGGATTAACCTAATTATCCTCTCTGACCGAGATCTTGATGGCGATCGCGCCCCCATTCCCGCGCTGTTGGCCGTTTCGGGACTCCATCACCATCTGATCCGCGCTGGCACTCGCACCCGTGTGGGCATTATCCTGGAATCCGGAGAACCCCGCGAAGTCCATCACTTTGCCGTTCTGATTGGCTATGGTTGTGGGGCAATTAATCCCTATTTGGCCTTTGAAACCATCGGCTCGATGATCGAGCAGAATAATATACCGCCGATGGATTATGAAAAAGCCTGCAAGAACTACATTAAGGCTGTGACCAAAGGGACGATTAAAATTGGCTCGAAAATTGGCATTTCTACGATTCAGAGCTATCGCGGAGCGCAGATTTTTGAGAGCTTGGGCTTAAGTTCTGAGGTGGTGAATAAGTATTTCACTTGGACAGCTTCGCGCTTGGAAGGGATTGGCGTGGATGTGATTGCCAAAGAGGCGATTGCCCGTCACCATCAAGGATTCTCCAGCGACATCCCCACCCTAGAAGCTGGGGGCGAATATCAATGGCGCAAAGATGGAGAAGCACATCTTCTGTCTCCGGAAACCATTCACCTGCTGCAACGGGCAACTCGCGAAGGGAGCTACGAGCTGTACAAAAAATACAGCGCCCAAATGAATCAACAGGGGAAAGAATACTTCCGGCTGCGAGATTTGCTGGAGTTCAAGGCGCGCGATCCGATTCCCCTAGAAGAAGTGGAACCGGTAGAAGCAATTACAAAACGCTTCAAAACCGGAGCGATGAGTTATGGATCGATTTCTAAGGAAACCCATGAGAGCTTGGCGATCGCCATGAACCGGATTGGGGGTAAATCCAATACTGGGGAAGGCGGTGAAGATCCGGAGCGCTATACCTGGACAAACGAGCGTGGTGACTCCAAAAATAGCGCTATTAAACAGGTAGCTTCGGGACGGTTTGGGGTCACCAGTTTGTACCTCAGCCAAGCCAAGGAAATCCAAATCAAAATGGCTCAGGGGGCAAAACCTGGAGAAGGGGGACAATTGCCTGGACGGAAGGTATATCCTTGGATTGCCAAAGTGCGCCACTCAACCCCTGGCGTGGGTTTAATTTCTCCTCCCCCCCACCACGATATTTATTCCATTGAAGACTTAGCTGAGTTAATCCATGACCTGAAAAATGCGAATCGCCAAGCGCGGATTAATGTCAAATTGGTTTCAGAAGTGGGTGTAGGGACGATCGCCGCTGGAGTTGCCAAAGCTCACGCTGATGTGGTTCTCATCTCTGGGTTTGATGGGGGAACAGGAGCGAGTCCGCAGACCTCGATTAAACATGCAGGTCTACCTTGGGAATTGGGTGTAGCAGAAACTCACCAAACTCTGGTGCTGAATAATCTGCGATCGCGCATCGTGGTGGAAACCGACGGACAAATGAAAACCGGGCGCGATTTGGCGATCGCCGCCCTCCTCGGTGCGGAAGAATATGGCTTCTCCACGATGCCCCTCGTTAGCCTGGGCTGTATCATGATGCGGGTCTGCCATAAAAACACCTGTCCCGTCGGTGTTGCCACGCAAAACCCCGAACTGCGGAAAAACTTTAACGGCGACCCTGAATATACGGTTAACTTCATGACCTTTATCGCCCAGGAACTGCGGGAAATCATGGCTCAACTTGGTTTCCGTACCGTGAATGAAATGATTGGGCGCACCGATGTTCTGGAGCCAAGGAAAGCGGTCGAGCATTGGAAAGCCAAAGGTATTGACCTCTCTAAAGTTCTCTATCAACCCGAAGTCGGCGAAGATGTTGGGCGCTATTGCCAGATTCCCCAAGACCATGGATTAGAGAAATCCCTCGATATGACGGTACTGCTCGATCTGTGCAAAGAGGCGATCGAAAATGGCACCCCCATTCGCAAAACCCTACCGATCCAAAATACCAACCGCGTCGTCGGTACAATCCTAGGCAACGAAATCATTAAACGCCATTGGGACGGACTGCCAGAAGACACCATTCATCTCCACTTCCAAGGTAGTGCCGGTCAAAGTTTTGGGGCATTTGTACCCAAAGGAGTCACCCTAGAATTAGAAGGGGATGCCAATGACTACTTTGGCAAAGGCTTAAGCGGCGGTAAGGTGATTCTTTATCCCCATAAATCCTCGACCTTTGTCCCGGCTGACAATATTGTGGTCGGTAATGTAGCCTTCTACGGTGCAACCGGCGGCGAAGCCTATATTCGCGGCATGGCGGGCGAGCGGTTCTGTGTTCGCAACTCCGGCGTGCAAGCTGTGGTTGAAGCTGTGGGAGACCATGCCTGCGAATACATGACTGGCGGTAAAGTCGTCATTCTGGGCAAAACCGGACGCAACTTTGCTGCTGGAATGAGTGGCGGTGTTGCCTATGTTTTAGATGAAGCTGGCGACTTCTCCACCCGTTGTAACCGGGAAATGGTGGATCTTGAGAACTTAGAAGATCCAGAAGAGATCCGCGAGATTCATGAAATGATTACCAAACATCGCCAATATACCGAAAGCAAACGGGCTGAGTTGGTGCTGGCATCTTGGGAGTCCATGAGCCGGAAGTTTGTCAAGGTGATGCCTCGCGACTACAAGCGGGTTCTCCAGCATATTCAAAATGCTTTAGCCAATGGCTTAAGCGGTGATGATGCCCTGTCAGCCGCATTTGAAGAAAATGCTCGCGACATTGCTCGCATCGGCGGAAGCTAGGGGGAGATTCCAGACACGGGGACGCGGGGACGCAGTAGCTCCCTGAGCGGAGTCGAAGGGAGTGGCAACACTCCAAACACGGAAGTAAATTCCTACTCCCCACTCCCCCAACCCTATTGAAGCGTGTTTTGTATTTATCAGTAGAGAGAGGGATCGATTATGGGAAAAGCAACGGGTTTTATGGAGTACCTGCGCGAAGTCGCAGAAGAGGTATCGCCCCAGAAACGTATAGAAAATTGGGATGAATTCCATCTGCATATGGAGGACGATCGCCTGCAAACCCAGGGCGCTCGCTGTATGGACTGTGGCACACCCTTTTGCCATACGGGATTAGAAATTAGCCGCATGGCAAGTGGTTGTCCGATTAATAACTTGATTCCAGAATGGAATGATTTGGTCTATCGGGGATTATGGCAAGAAGCCCTCGATCGCCTGCACAAGACGAATAATTTCCCTGAATTCACTGGCCGGGTTTGCCCCGCACCTTGTGAAGGGGCCTGTGTTTTGGGCATTACCAACCCTCCAGTAACGATTAAGAATATTGAATATTCCATTGCTGAAAAAGGCTGGGATGAAGGCTGGATCACACCCACATTACCTCCGCAACGAACCGGGAAAAAAGTGGCTGTTGTCGGTTCCGGGCCGGCTGGTTTAGCCGCAGCATCCCAACTCAACCACGCGGGTCATTGGGTAACGGTCTACGAACGGGAAGACCGTCCTGGGGGACTACTGATGTATGGTATCCCCAATATGAAGCTGGATAAGAAAGAGGTGGTTTTACGCCGGTTGGATGTTTTGCAAGCAGAAGGGGTAACGTTTGTTTGCAATATGGAAATTGGTAAGGATCTGCCAGTAGAAAACCTGCTCAATGACTTTGATGCAGTGGTTCTGTGTACGGGAGCGACGAAACCGCGCAATTTAGAAATTGAAGGCCGGGATCTCAAGGGCATTCATTTTGCCATGGAATTTTTAACCGGCAATACGCGCACGGTACTCGACGGAAATCCCACAGAGCATTATATTTCCGCAGCCGGTAAGGATGTGATTATTATCGGTGGTGGCGATACGGGGACGGACTGTGTGGGCACTTCGATGCGCCATGGCTGCAAGAGCGTCACGCAGTTGGAAATTATGCCTAAACCGCCAGAGAGCCGAGCTGCCAATAATCCCTGGCCGGAGTGGCCGAAAATTTACCGCATGGACTACGGTCAAGAAGAGGCAGCGGCGGTGTTTGGAGACGATCCGCGCGTTTATACCACCACGGCGACCCGATTTGAGGGGGATGAGCAAGGCCAGGTGAAGGCAGTGCATACGGTACAGGTGGAATGGACGAAAAATGAGCAAGGGCGCTTTATTCCCCAACCTATTGAAGGTACAGAGGAGGTTGTACCCGCACAACTGGTGCTGTTAGCCATGGGATTTTTGGGGCCGGAACAACCTCTATTAGATGCTCTGGGTTTGGAACGGGACGGCCGCAGTAATGTGAAAGCCGATCAGGGTGATTTTGTGACCAGTATCCCCGGTGTTTTTGCGGCAGGGGATTGTCGTCGCGGTCAAAGTTTGGTGGTTTGGGCGATTAATGAGGGTCGCGGTGCAGCACGAGAGTGCGATCGCTACCTAATGGGATCGACTAATTTACCTTAAGTTCTGTTCTCCACAAGTCAACTTCTGTAGAGGCCAACATCTGTTGACCTCTACGAAGTTTTATCCCTCTTCTGTCATTCTGCGAGTTCTTAGACTTAGTCCTAATCTTAGCGATTGTTTCCCTTCCGTCCCAATGATGGCTATTTCAACAGACTTGATATCACACACTGAGGCTAGGAAACACGTTATTTTTTATGATTTCATACACTTATTTTATATCCTATTATAAGGTAAGTTGATAAAGCCACTTTTGTTCAAATATGAAAGCATTTTTTCTAGGTATGGCTTATTTATAGAACTAAAGGTGATTTCACTGCCGAGCAACCCATTCTGAGTATCGCGATCGTCAATAGTAACTCCTGAAAGTATACCCGCCTCTTTTTCTGTCAATTTTTCCACTCCAGACTGCACACCAAAAAAGTAAGGATAGAGCGGATTGTTGGGATGATTTGATAAAGCCATCTCCCAATCAGTTGATGAAACTTTTTTGACAGAGGAAACTAAAGAGCAAATTAAATCAAATACATCATTCCAAGATGTGGATTTAGGATTAACGATATTAAATGTTTTACCCAAGGATGTCTCTTTTTGAGACAAGTAAATAATTGCTTGACTTGTTTCATTTATAGGAACCCAGTTCTCTCCTAACTTACCTCCTAAAATTGGCACCATTCCCAATTCAATACAACCCATAACATAGCGACAAATTCTATCATCAATCCTGCTAGCACCAGTATTAGCATCTGATGTTATCGTTGCTAACCGATATATAGACGTAGGAATCCCGATATCCCTCCCTGTCGCTACTAATTTCTCCGCTACCCATTTACTTTGGGAGTAACCAGTTGTCAGATTATTAGCTTCCTCACTTTCATGATTACTAGATGATAATAAAGTTACATAGCTAGATAAGAAATGCACGGGTTTTACATGAGTTTGACTAGCTAATCTCAAAACTTCTTGAGTTCCTAAAACATTAGTCGGTTTGAGTATAGTATAGGGATAAAGATGATTCGTCCAAGCTCCACTGTGATAAATCACATCAATCTGGTTGGCAAGAAAGTTAAATTCTTCCGTTGATAACGCGAAAAATTTACTAGATAAATCTCCTACTACAGGGATGATTCTGGAGCTAAATTTTTCTTCATCCCAGAGCCAATAAGATTCCAATTTATCTTTGAGTTTCTGTTTAGCTAAATCCCTATTATTAGCCCGAATTAGGCAATATATATTTGCTGAAGTTTTTTGCAATAACTCATCAAGCAAATAAGCTCCAATAAAACCGGTTGCTCCTGTCAAGAAAATGTTCTGAGGTTCAGCAATACTTCGGGTCACAGTAGAGTCAACAACAATACTCGGATCTAAGGTTGCTTCGGCATTAAAATCAATTTCTTCAGCAGACAAGTCATGACTAGGTTTATCTGAGCTATTTGTGACAGCAAATTCCAGAGGAATTATATCGGCTAAATGCTCTACTAATGCCTCAACAGTAGGGTAGTCAAATAACAATTTAGAACTCAAATTGATCTGTAAACTTGACTCCAACCTGTTTTTCAATTCCACTGTCATCAGGGAATCTAATCCTAAGTCAAACAAAGGCTGACGCATTCCTATCTGTTGTGGATCTTTCCAGCCCAATGTTTTGGCGATCAAAGAGCGAATCTGATTTACCAATAATTCTTGACGTTCTGAAACGGGTACTGATTCAAGTTGTTCCCTGAAGGCTGAATTTTGGGTTAATGATGGCTCACTTGACATCAAACCCTCTAAGAAGGGTATCTTTCGCCCGCCAGGGAGCTGCTTGACAAATTTTGACCACTGAATAGGCCACACTATAACTTGACTAGAAGAGTCAGATAGCAATGAACCCAATGCCTGCATTCCCCTTTCTGGTTCTATGGCAATTACCCCACTACTCTCCAGTCGCTTTTGATTGAGACTATCTAAACGAGCCGCCATTCCTACCGATCCCCAAGCTCCCCAGTTGATACTCAACCCTGGTAATCCTAGACCTCGACGATAGTGAGCTAATGCATCCATAAAAGAATTGGCCGCAGCATAATTTCCTTGGCCAGGCCCCCCCAAAATCGAAGCTACAGAAGAAAAGCAGACAAAGAAATCTAAGGATAAATCTTTGGTGAATTGATGCAAATGCCAAGTTCCTTGAACCTTGGGTGCCATTACTGTGGTAAACTGTTCCCAACTCATCTGTTGCAGTACTCCATCATCCAATACTCCAGCGGCATGAATCACTCCTTTGAGTGGGGGGAATGATGTTGATATTGCCTCTAAAGTTTTGGCGGCATCTTCTTGACGGGAAATATCCCCTAATAAGATATCCACAGAAGCTCCATCTGTTTGTAAGTTGCTTATGATTTGTTGTGCTGTTTCACTGGGAGCGCGACGGCTGCTCAAGACGAGATGCTTGGCCCCCTGTTTTACCAACCATTGGGCTACTTCCAATCCTAATGCTCCTAATCCTCCTGTAATCAAATAACTTGCTTCTGATTGGATGGACTTTGGCTTGATAGAAACTTGTGGCATCTCCACAACTACCTTGCCGATGTTCTTAGCTTGTTGCATGTACCGGAAAGCTTCCGTAATTTCTGTGCTGGCAAATACCTTGTGAGGTAGGGCAACAAGTTCTCCTTGGTTGGATCTATGGATTACTTCCTCTGACAACTGAGTGACTACTTTGGGTTGTTGTTGGAATACTTCTCCTAAATCAAAGGGGAAATAGCTGATATCTGGTCGTTTTTCTTTGACTTGCTGTTCTCCCCAAATCCCAATTTTTCCAATTTCCACAAATCTTCCTTGAGGAGCTAATATTTCTAAATTCTTGGGAATGTACTCTCCGTTGAGGCTATTGAGGACTATATCTACTCCCCCTCCTCCAGTAAGCTCCAGAACTTGGTCAGCAAAATCTAGGGTGCGGGAGTTCATAATATGTTTGATGCCTAGGGACTTGAGAAACTCCCATTTGGGCGGACTAGCTGTGGCAAAAATTTCGGCTCCTGCCCGTTGAGCTATTTGTACTGCGGCTTGCCCTACGCCTCCTGCTGCTGCATGAATTAATACTCGTTCTCCAGGTTGAATTTTGGCTAACTTCTCTAATGCGTAGTAAGCCGTAGAAAATGTTACTGGTAAAGTGGCTGCTTCGCTGAAACTCATGGGTTTCGGCTTGGGGATGAGATATTCAGCTAGGGTAATGGTGAAGCTGCTGAAGCCATCGTGAACCATATTTGTAATTACTTCGTCTCCTACTTGCCATTGTGAGACTTCTGCTCCGACAGCAGAGATTATTCCTGTACATTCCAAGCCAAAGGTGAGTTGTTTGGAACTGGTAATGCCCAGGTATTCGGCATAGTAATCTTGGAGTAATCCGAGGGCATTAAGCACGTCTCGAAAGTTTAGTCCTACTGCCGCTACCTCAATTTCGACTTCATGGGCTTCAGGAAGACGACGCTGCATTGGCTGCCAACTGAGGTTCTCTATCACTCCGTATTCTGCTAGTTTTAATTGCACCGGTTGCCCTGGGGAACTCATGGATTGTTGCTGTGGTTTTTGTTCGAGTCTGGCGACATAGCGACTTCCCTGACGTATTGCTATTTGCTCTTCTACATCTTCTGATAGGAGTTCATCGACTAGGAAATCTAAGTTTTCATTAATACTTGCTTCTGGATCACAGTCGAAGCGTTTACACCTTAACTCTAAGTGTTCTTGGGCAATTACTCCTCCTAGTCCCCATAAACTTCCATACTCAGGGTTAATGACTTCGGAGTCTGTTTTGACGCTCTGGGTTCCTTGAGTTACTAACCATAGCTGTGGTATGGTTCCGTCTTTGCTCTTGAGGATTGCTTGCACCAAATGCAGCGCTGCGGCACAGCTATTTTCTTGGATTTTCTCTAATTCTAAGTTATCTTTGTTTGCTGATGGCTGCACTCCCCACAAATGCACAACGCCTGTAATCCCTGGATTTTCCTCTAGCAGTTGCTGAAATTGCTCCTCGCTGGTGGGATTGATTTGATAGTGTTGTAGACTTAGCTGCTTATAGGTCTGTCCTGGTGAGACTTTAATGCACTCGTGACCTTTGTGTTGGAGTGCTTCTAGTAGTTGAGTCTCTTCTGTCAAGACTAACCATTTGCTGCTTGCTGTTGATGGGTGTGTTGAGGATAGGACTTGGGCTTGCCAGTGGATTTGATAATACCAATGGCTGATATCTGGTTGCAGACTTTTGAGGAGGGTATCAGTTGTTGTAACCATTATCCTTAATCCCTCCAGCTCGGCTACCACAGTTCCCTGATTATCTACGAGGAAAATATCGGCTGTTAAGCTGTTTTCTGGTATTTCGGCGATCGCCCATGCTTGACTTATTGCCTGACGATACAGCTTCAATTTCTCTACCCCTACTGGTAGATAAGTTTTATCACCTGTTTCTATGTTGCCCAGAGCATGACCCGTGATTTGTATCGCTACATCTAATAAGGCTGGATGTATATGATAGTTTGTTACCTCTCCTATTAACTCCTCCGGCAAGGCTATTTCCGCGAGGGCTTTGCCTTCACCTTTCCACAACTGTTTGAGTCCTTGGAAACTTCTTCCGTGCTTTAAACCGGTTGACCCACAGAGTTGATAATGTTTTTGGACTTCTATTGCTTGACTACAGTCTCTTTTGTATTGTTCGAGGTCAATTTTAGCTCGGCTTTTAGCAATGGGCTGGGGATATATTTTTCCTTCACTGTGCAATTTCCATTGTCGCACCTGTTGATTCCCAGCTTCTGATGCGCTAAATATTTCAAACTTGTAACTATTATTGTCTAAAAGACTGACGACTGTCTGTACCTTCTTAAGTTCTGTTCCTGGTAGGATCAACCCTTGCGCGATCGCCACATCAGAAACGACGACTTGTTCTTGGGAGCTGAAGAGATTTTTTCCCACTGCCATTGCCATTTCTAGATAGCCTGTACCCGGAAATAGAGCCTGATCAAAGACTTGGTGGTGATTCAAGTAGTCTGGAGATTGAGCGCCTAGGTCGGATTGAAAACGATGTTGATCTTCTATTCCCGCTAGTTCTAGCTTTTCTCCTAGTAATGGGTGTAAATATTGTGTTGTTGATAAACGCGGCTTTTGTTGGTATCGATTATTGCTTTCTATCCAGTATTTTTCTCTTTGGAATGGATAGGTCGGCAAAACTACTTTCTCCCGGTTATAGTTTTGGTCAAATCCTAACCAATCTACTTTGGCTCCCTGTACATACAACTGTCCTAAACTTGAAAGCATCTGTTGCCATTCATCCACTCCAGGACGCAACGATGGTAACCACACACCGACCTCTTCTGGTAAACATTGTCTTCCCATTCCCAACAAAATGGGTTTGGGGCCAATTTCTAGGAAAGTTGTACAGCCTTGCTGGTTTAACTCCTTCATTCCTTGAGCAAACCTTACAGGTTGGCGCACGTGACTCACCCAATATTGTGCGGAGGAAATCGCGTTGTCTGCCTTGGTTCCTGTAAGGTTAGAGATTACTGGTATTGTGGGTTGATGGTAGGTCAGTTGATTGGCGATCGCTTCAAATTCTGCCAACATCGGTTCCATCAATGATGAATGGAAGGCATGGGAGACTTGCAGTTGTTTGGTTTTGATTCCGGCTGATTCCAGGCTGCTGACAATGGCTTTGATGGCCATAGAGTCACCCGAAATAACTATACTTTCTGGTCCGTTGATAGCTGCTATCGATAGTTCTGGATGGGCAGCGATCGCCCCTTTCACCACCGACTCTGATGCCATTACTGAAAGCATCTCCCCACCAGTTGGTAATTTTTGCATCAACCTTCCCCGGGCAGCAATTAATTTCAAACCATCCTCTAAGCTGAATACTCCCGCTACCGTTGCGGCTACATATTCACCCACACTATGACCCATGACGACATCTGGTTTAATTCCCCAGGATTGCCACAGTTGATACAAAGCATATTCTATAGCAAACAAAGCCGGCTGGGTATAGGCTGTTTGGTTTAGTCGGGATGCATTCGACTCATCTATGCTTTCTGGATAGAGAATATCTCGTAATGAAGTGTCCTGGAAAATTTCGACACGACTCAGAATGTCTTCACATTGGTGAATTGCTTCACGAAAAGGGAGGGCTGTTTGATACAACTGTCTTCCCATGTTCACATATTGAGAACCTTGTCCTGTGAAGAGGAAGGCGATTTGGGGGATCGTGGTGTTATTGATCAGTTCTCCTGAGTAAATTCCGGGGACTTCTTCTCGTTCTTTGTACTGTCGGAGTTTCTCCACTAATTCTGATTGGTTGTCTGCAAGGATTGCTAGTCTGTGGTGGAAGTGGGCACGACCTATATTAGCGGTATAGCAGATATCAGCCACCTCTAATTCCGGATAAATAGTTATATAATTTTGATAATTATTGACTAAATCACTAAGAGCAGTTTCAGTTTTGGCGGAGAGAGTTAATAGATGAGCTGCCCGTTCTAAATCATCTTCACTGTTGCCAGTTGCCAGTTGCCAATTATCTTCTCTTGGTGCTTCTTCTAATATTATATGAGCATTCGTCCCACTAAAACCAAAGGAACTCACTCCTGCTATACGAGTTTTTCCATTGGTTTGCCAAGGAGTGAGTTGAGTTGAGACTTTTACGGGTAACTGAGACCAATTAATATAAGGATTCGGTTGATTAAAATGTAGGGATGGTGCGATTTGTTGATGTTGCAGTTGTAGAACTAATTTTATCAAGCCTGCAACTCCTGCTGCTCCTTCAGTATGACCAATATTCGTTTTAGCTGAACCCAGGATTAAAGGGTGCTCTTGAGAGTGGGTTTTGCCAAATACCGATCCTAGAGCTTCCACTTCCATAGGGTCTCCCAAGGAAGTTCCTGTACCATGAGCTTCAATATAACTAACCTCTGCTGGGTCTACTCCTCCATTGGCCAAAGCTTGACGGATAACAGCAACTTGAGACGGACCATTAGGTACTGTCAAGCCACTACTCGGTCCATCTTGATTCATAGCCGTTCCACGAATTACTGCCAGAACATTATCTCGATTGGCCACTGCATCACTGAGGCGCTTTAATACAATAATCCCACATCCATCTCCACGCACATAACCATTTGCTGAAGCATCAAAGGTCTTGCACCGACCATCCACCGATAGCATACGACCCTGAGACAGGGCGATGCTAACCTCTGGAGATAGTAATAGATTCACCCCTCCTGCTAGAGCTAGATTGCACTCTTGATTCCTTAAACTCGAACAAGCTAAATGGATACTAACTAATGAAGAGGAGCAAGCTGTGTCTACGACTAAGTTAGGCCCAACTAGCCCCAGCATATAAGAAATTCGCCCTGATGCTGTACTGTGAGAATTACCCGAACTTATGTAAGCATCAATTTGTTCTAGACCGTGACTCAATATACGGTGGCTATAATCACTGCTACAAATACCAACAAATACACCGGTTTGACTCCCTTTAAGTTGTTGCGGATTCTTTCCTGAATGCTCTAGAGCTTCCCAACTGACTTCTAAGAGTAATCTATGTTGAGGATCTAAATGAATGGTTTCTTTAGGAGAGATACCAAAAAAATTGGCATCAAACTCTTGTACTTGGTCAATAAACCCTCCATAGGGACTGTGCATTTTGCCAGGAGTGTCTGGGTCTGGGTTGTAATAATCATCAAGATCCCATCGGTCTTTTGGGACTTCAGCGATCGCATCTACTCCATTTTGTAAAATATCCCAGAAGCCTTCTGGAGTAGATGCACCTCCAGGGAACCGACAACTCATACCAATAATGGCTATTGGCTCTGTAGCGGCTGCTCTAATTTCTTGTATTTTTGCAGTTGCTTGTTTAAGTTTTAGCAGTAGACGTTGCTCATTTGAGAGCTTTTGGGATGCGTTAAGTTCCATCTTTATTTCTCCTAATACTATTAATTAAAAATAAGCAACTTTATCTAATTTACTGTAAAAGTTGATCGAGTTCCCCAATCGCTTCGTCAACCGCCATATCAATTTCCTCTTCAGAAAGCTGATGGATTTCAGTAAGCATATTTTCTGGAGATTCTATCTCTAAACAATCCTTATCTAATGGTGTTTCAGATGGTGATTTCTCCTCATCTAATGATAGAATTATTGCTTCTTCCAGGTGATCGGTTAGTGCCTGAAGATTCGGATAATCAAAAGCTAGAGAAGACGGCAGTGAACATTCTAAACTGGTCTGCAACTTATTCCTTAATTCAACAGAAGTCAAAGAATCCATACCTAAATCAAAAAATCCAGTCTCTAATGAAATAGATTCAGGATGATTGATCCCTAAAACTAGAGCAAATTGACGGCGGACATGAGCGACTAATAACGAGCGACGTTCGTTAGGTGCTGTTGCCTTCAACTTTAACAGAAACTCTGACTGAGATATTTCAGAAGTTGTTGGGTTGGTTGCTTGCCAATCTACCAAAAAAGGCCATTCGGCGACTCTTTCCTGCCAAGCTGACCACTGAATCGGTAGCACTCCTACTTCTATCTCCGAACCACTCATCAGTAGCTCTAGCGACTCTAGCACCTGAGTTGGAGATATCACCCCCATTCCCTGCTTCTGTAGATTGACCTCCAAACCGGGTTCTGCAACCTCTTCCACTTGAGAAAAAGAACCCCAATGAATGCTTAATCCTGGTAATCCCATCGCACGGCGATAATGGGCTAAACCATCAAGAAATCCACTGGCTACAGCATGATTTCCTTGACCGGGTGAACCCAACAGAGATGCAACGGAAGAAAACAATATAAAAAAGTCCAACTGTTGGTTTTGAGTCAATTGATGCAAATGCCAAGCACCTTTGACTTGGGATGCCATTACTTGCTCAAAGCTAGATCCACTCTGGTGTTGTAGAACTTCATCCGACAACAGTTCAGCCGAATGGATTACTCCTGTTAGTGGTCTGTTTGACTGCTCAATTTTGTGCAGCACTCTGCTCATTGATTCGAGATCCGATACATCGGCTTGTTCCAGTACTACAGAAACTCCAGCCCTTTCTAACTCAGTTATTTTTTGACGGTTAGTATCATCTAGTGAACCGCATCCGAACAACACCAAATGCTTGGCTCCTTTATCTACCATCCAACGAGCCACCAATAAACCTAAATCTCCCATGCCTTCTGTAATCAAATAGGTAGCATCCTCATGGAAACATAAAGGCTTTTGAGTCGTAGCATCAGCTTGCTGACGACGACTAGCCACCAATCGAGGCACATAACGCTCACCTGCGCGCCATGCTACCTGGTCTTCCCTATCCTCCGACCAGATTTCCTGGAATAGTGCCTCAGCTTGAGTTTCTATCGTCTGCTGTGGGTCTAAATCTATGCACACACACTTTAGATCGGGATATTCTAAGCGAATCACTTTCCCCATGCCCCACAGTGAAGATTGGGCTACTCCTGGTATGACTGGATTATTTAACGGTACGGGTTGAGAACCATTGGTCACTAACCATAACCGAGGCGATCGAGATAATTTGACTTTGACTAAGGCTTGTACCAAAGATAAGGTCGTACCACACCCAAGCTTCGATAAATTTTCTAATTCCTCAGCGCTCAGATTTTTATCGACCCCTGCTTCAGTTGTCCAACATTGTACGACTCCCGATAACCAGGGGGATTGGGTCGCAACAGCTTCTATCAGTTGCTCAAATTCTTCTGGATTATGAGGATTAATAATAAATTCTTCCGGGGCAAGCTGTTGGTAATTCTCTCCTGCAAATACTAACGTACAAACCTCTCCTGCTTCGTGGAGTTGACTAGCCACCTGTTGAGCAATTCCTTTTTGGTCTGCTAATATCAACCAGCCCTTCGGTGTCAATGATGTTGACTCTAAGGTAATTGGAGCTGCTTGGGCGACAATGACCCCTTGTTGAGCAAATACTTCTGCCATATTCTCAACTTCCGGTAGAGTCACAACTTGAGTAAAACCGGTTTCACTCAAAACTTTTTTCCACTGCTGGCGACTCAATAGAGGGTAGTCAGATCGTAAGTCATAATCAGTGAACTTCCACCATCCTTCTAATAGCCCAAAGATTAAATCTGAAAACCGAGATCGTGTTGTTGTTTCATACAAGACCAACATTCCCCCTGGTGCTAACAGTTGTCGCACATGGGATAAGGTCTGCTTCATATTGGTGGTAGCATGAAGGACATTAGCCGCAATAATGACATCATACTGATGAGGTGTAAATCCTTGGCTGGTTGGGTCTACCTCAATATCTAAAGTTTGATAGCTGATGAATCGATAATCCTTGAATTGCTCTTGAGCTTTAGTGGTGAATAAAGCTCCAATATCCGTGAATATATATTCCGTTTGGTTAGGGTTGAGATGGGGCAAAATATAACGGGTAGTCCCTCCTGTTCCCGCTCCGATTTCCAATAACCGTATACCTCGGCTCGGTGGTAACTTCTCAATGGCTTGAGTGATAGTTTTTTGCACTATCACGTTCATCACTTTGGTTACTTGTGAGTCTTGATAGAATTGGGTGGCTGTGGTCAAATCTCCTTTAGGAAACACCAGTTCTACCGGATCTATTGCTCCTCGTAGCACAACTGCTAGTTGAGAGGCACAACGGTCTAATAGGGTTAATCCAGCTACTTCTTCTGGATATTGATTCAGTAAACTTTGGCTTTTTTGGGTCGGGTCAACTCTCTCTAAGGTTTGTTGCACCTCCCACTGTTGTTGATTCGGCTGGAGTATTCCTACTTCTGCTAGGATTTGTAGCAAACGCCCGAATAACTGTCGCTGACTCGGAACTATACCTAAACGTTGGACTGCTGCCTCTAACTCGAAGCTCTCTGTTGGTTTATATGACCAACCCATTGATAGCAAGGCTTGCACGATATAATCTACACTTAATGCGTCTACCTTCCTTTGGATTTCTGAGGTAGACGTATTATCTATCTGGGTGACTAATTCTTGCAGGCTGGGAGTTGATTTTTCAGAAACTTCTACGGGAGCAAGCAAAAAGTCAGGAGGTAACAACCTGCCTAAAAGACCTTTGGTTCTCCATTCGACTTCATACAAGCAATTGGTTATTGATTCTCCTTCTGTTCCCAGTAAAGTCTGTTTACTGGCCACTTTTATCTGTAAGCCTTTGACTGTAGCAATGATTGCTCCTTCTGGACTCAGTAGTGTCACTTGAGTGGTTACATTTTCTTGACCTTCTACTCCAGTCGCGATCGCGGATGCGTAAGCCCAAAGAGAAAGCCCTGGACGACTATACACTTTGAACTGCTCTAACCCTACTGTCAGATACGTTTTATCGCTGTCTACTTCTGGCCATATATGACCGATTAACTGCAACGCTGCATCTAATAATGCGGGATGGAAGTGATAGTCTATTGTTTCTGCTATCAATTCTTCAGGTAACTTAATCTGAGCCAAGGCTTTATTTTTACCAGACCATAACTCGCAGATGCCTTGGAAACTGCTACCATAATCAAGCCCGAATTGCCGAGATTGTTGATAATGTTGTTTTACTTCTATGGGTTGACTACACTCTGCTTTGTATTTTTCTAGATCGACTTGGGTTGGAGTTATATCGGTTTGTGCAGTTCGGATTTTTCCTGTGGCATGGAGTATCCAGTTCTGTTCCTCTTGGTTTTTTTGTTGAGAAAATATTTGGAATTGGTAGCTTTTATTTTCTAATGGGGTGAGGATGGTTTGGGCATTTATCAACTCTCCTGCTGGTAGTATCCACCCTTTACTGATAGTTAAGTCTTCTATTATTATATGAGATTTTTTTAATTGGTAACTTCCTGCTGCTCTTGCTATTTCTAGGTAGCCTGTTGCAGGAAACACTGCTTGATTAAATATTCGGTGGTGGCTCAGGTAATTGGGTGAATCTTCTCCTATTTGTGAGGAAAATATGTGTTGTTCGCTTGCACAATTTAGCTTCTGACCTAATAGTGGATGGAAGTTTTGGTCTGTTGACAATTGTTGTTTAGACCAGAAGTTGACGTTATGGTTGGTTTCTATCCAACATCTTTCTCGTTGGAATGGATAGGTAGGTAAGGCTACTTTCTGACGACTATAGTCTGAGTCAAATCCTGACCAATCTATTTTTACTCCTTTGACATACAATTGTCCTAGACTTGATAGCATTTGTTGCCATTCATCTACTCCTGGACGCAATGAGGGTAACCATTCTCCTACATCTTCTGTTACACATTGCCTTCCCATTCCTAACAATATGGGTTTAGGGCCGATTTCCAGAAACGCTTCATATCCTTGCTCTTCTAGCGTTTTCATACTTTGGGCAAATCTTACCGGTTGACGCACATGAGCTACCCAATACTGAGCCGTGGTTATTTCTGTTCCTACTTCAGTACCCGTTACGTTTGATATCAGTGGTATTTTGGGTGGGTTATAGCTGATTTCTTTCGCTACTGCTTCAAATTCTGTTAACATCGGTTCCATCAATGGGGAATGGAAAGCATGGGAGACTTGTAGTTGCTTTGTCTTGATTCCAACTCCTTCAAAGACACTACAAATCTTAGCTATAGCTGCACTCTCACCTGAAATGACTGTACTTTCTGGCCCGTTAACTGCTGCTATTGTTACTTGGGAATTATCTGCTTGTATGGCTTCTGTTACCTGAGATTCTGATGCCATTACTGATACCATCTGGCCACCAGATGGCAACTGTTGCATCAGTTTCCCTCTCATGGCTATTAGTTTGAGACCATCTTCTAGGCTAAATGCTCCTGCTACTGTTGCTGCTACATATTCTCCTACACTATGACCCATAACTACATCGGGTTGGACTCCCCATGATTCCCATAATTTGCAGAGGGCGTATTCTATGGCAAATAGAGCGGGTTGGGTATAAGCGGTTTGATCTAATAGATCAGAACTTGATGGTTTCGTTTCTTTAGGGTAGATAATGTCTAATAGAGGGACTTCTAGATACGGTTGTAAAATTCGATCGCATTCCTCTAAAGCTTGACGGAAAGTCGGTGCTTGTTCGTATAGTTGCCTTCCCATATTCACATACTGGGAACCTTGACCTGTAAATAGGAATGCTATTTTGGGTTCTTCACTATTGGGTTGTCCTGAAAATACTCCTACTAATTGTTTCTGAGTTTTCCACCCCAGCAATTTCACTCTTAATTCCGTCAGCTCAGAAGCAATAACCCCTAGTCGATAATTAAAATGCGCTCTGCCTGTAGAGGCGGTATAACATACATCTGCTAGTACTACATCAGGATTAGTTTCTAGATAACTTTGATAGCTATTGACTAAATCATCTAGAGCCTTTTCTGTTTTAGCTGAGAGAGTTAATAGATGAATTGGACGTTCAATAACATTTTGAGTTTTGACTTGAGAAGGTGCTTCTTCTATAATTACATGAGCATTGGTTCCACCCATACCAAAAGAACTAACTCCTGCTAGTCTTGGTTTTCCCTCGCAAGACCAAGGCATTAATGAAGTTGGAATTTTGATGGGTAATCGATCCCAATCTACATAAGGGTTAGGTTTTTGAAAATGTAGATGAGGAGGAATTTCCTGATGTTGAAGCGCTAAAATCACCTTCATCAAAGAGGAGGCACCGGCTGCTGCTTCTAGATGACCAATATTAGTTTTTACCGATCCCACAATTAAAGGCCGATCTGCTGGACGGTTTTTACAGTATACTTCTGCCAGAGCTTCTATTTCAATGGGGTCTCCTAAAGACGTTCCTGTACCGTGAGCCTCCAAATAGCTAATTTGATGAGGTTCTAACTTTGCATTTGCCAATGCTTGTTGAATTACCTTTCTCTGAGCCATTTTATTGGGAACTGTCATACCACTACTTGGCCCATCGTGATTAACAGCAGAACCTCGAATAAGGGCTAAGATGGAGTCTCCATCAGAAATAGCATCGGACAAACGTTTTAAAACTAGGACACCACATCCTTCTCCTTGACCATAACCATTTGCAGCAGCATCAAAAGTTTTGCAACGACCATCTGGAGATAGGGCTTTCAGTTGGCAACGCCCAATGGTACTAATGGGTGATAAGATTAAATTAACTCCACCGACTAAGGCTAAGTTAGATTCTCCTGAACGTAAGTTCTGACAAGCCAGATGGGTAGCAACTAAAGAACTTGAACAAGCTGTATCGACCTGTATATTAGCCCCCTGCAAACCCAAGAGATGAGAAATACGACCTACACCAACACTTCTATTATTGCCAACACTTATATTATTGCCAATTTGATTTTGGTTCATTAGACTTACAGCAGAATAGTCATCTGTAGAGATTCCCATGAACACACTGGTTTGGCTATCCTTAAGGTTTTCCCATGTTTGTCCAGAATTTTCTAATGCTTCCCATGTTACTTCTAAGAGTAGTCTGTATTGAGGATCTAAAATAATTGCCTCTTTAGGAGCAATGCCAAAAAATAAGGGGTCAAATTGGTCTACTTGCTCAATAAACCCACCTTCCTTAGTATAGGCTTTCCCTGAAACTTCGGGGTTGGAATCGTAATAAGTATTCACATCCCAACGCTCAGGAGGGACTGGTGTAATGGCATCTATACCATTATGCAATATGTTCAAGTATGTTGATGGGTCGTTAGCTCCTCCAGGAAATCGACAGGCCATCCCAACAATTGCAATCGGTTCGGTTTGGGCTTTGTTTACAGCATCGAGCCTACTCCGCATTTCTTGGAGGGCTTTGAGGACTTGTTTAGATGAGAACTTTTGTTCAGTTGTTTGAGAAATTTTGTTCATTTTAGTTAGTTCCCTTCATCTAGAATAGTAAAAATCTCCTTTAACTCTTGTGCTATTGTGTCCTCAATTTCTGTTTCTGATTGAGTTTCTTGAGACTCAACTATGTTGGGATGCCGTATCTTTTTCTTCTCACCGCTCTCTATTTCTGTGTTTTGCTCATCTGGGAGCAGCTCATCGATTAGGTATTTAGCCAGGTTTTGAATATTGGAAGCCTCAAACAATGTGGCGGCACTAATTGAACTACCCAGACTATGACTCAAAATACTTCTCAGCTCAACTGCCATCAATGAATCCATACCCATATCAAAGAATCCTGATTGTGTATTGGGAAGTTGGGATGGAGAAAATCTTAGTAATTCACCAATTTTAATTTGAAGGTAATCAACCATCCGCTGGTAGCGTTTCTTTTCTGGAACTAATGCTAGTTCTCCTAAAAATTCTGCGCTCGCGTTTTTGACCTCTGTTGCTTCTGAAGCTAGTGAAATTTCCGACAGAAATACTCCTTTCCCTCCTAGCTCATAGAGTTCCTTAAATACATCCCAATTGATATCTGCAACTACGGTTTGAGCATTATTGCTGGCTAATACCTTCTCCAAAGCGGCGATCGCTTTTTCTGGCTCTAGAGGTCTGACTCCCGTTTGCTTTAACCAGTCCATCGCTTCCCCTGTTGCCATTCCACCTCCTGACCAAGGCCCCCAATTTATACTATAGGTTGCTAATCCCATCGATTGCCGATAAGCCGTTAATCCATCCAGAAAATGGTTGGCTGCTGCATAGTGCGCTTGACCTTTAGAACCCCATACTGATGCAATAGAAGAGAAATTCACAAAAAACTCTAGCTCTAGCTTCTGAGTTAATTGATGTAGCACCCATCCTCCTACTACTTTAGGACGTAGAATAGCTTCGAGTTCTGACCATTCTAACTCCTGAATTAGCTCCGATCCGATCACTCCTGCGGCATGAATGACTCCTTTGAGAGGGGGTAGGCTTTCTTGTATTTGCTTAAAGGCTTTCTCCATCTCTAGTTCCACAGAAACATCGGCTTGAGTTACCACCACCTCTACTCCTTGCTTCTGTAAACTCTCAATCCTCAGTTGTGCTTGTTCTGATGGTTCAGAGCGACTGATTAATACTAGATGTTGACATCCCTTATCTACCAACCATTGAGCTATCTTCAATCCTAAGGCTCCTGTTCCCCCAGTAATTAAATAACTTCCTTCCTCACTCAAGGATACGGGTTGAGATTCGGCTAAGAGTTGTCTTTCTAAACGAGCTACATAGATCTGTGCCTTCCGAATGGCTAGTTGCTCTTCTTCTTGCTCTTCTTCTAGTAGCTGTAGGAGTCTTTCTGCTTCATTTGTGGACGATTCCTGCTCTAAGTCTATTAATCCTCCCCATAATTGAGGATGTTCCAGAGATATGACTTTTCCTAGTCCCCAAAGGGGGGTTTGAGCTATTTCTACTGCTTCTGAAGGGAGTACAGACTGGGAACCTTTGGTCATTAGCCATAATTTAGGTGAGACTGAGTCCGAGTTCAGATGTTTTTCTATGGCTTGAACGAGGTGCAATACACTACCACAACCCGACTTTTGTGCTGACTCTAAAGCTGACTGAGTGAGGTGTTGAGAAGGTGTAGAGTCCAGACTCCATAAGTGAATGATTCTTGGACTTTCTCCAATAGTTGCCTTTATATCTTGGCAAAAACGCTTAAAGTCTTCTGGATGAGATGGGTTTAGCTCCCAACTTCCAGTTTCTGTGTGCTGGTAGGTTTCCCCGATAAATACCATGAAAGAGCGATCGCCTCTTTGCTCTAAAAGGTTGTGCAGTTTTTCACCGACACCCTCTCTATCGCTGAATATGATCCAAGTTCCTGGTTGTAGTGTTTTTCTCTGCTGCTGTCGAGGGCCGGCTTTTTGCCATTCTACTGTATAGAACAGTTTTTGTAGTGAGACATCAGAGTAATGTAGGGGATTGTGTAGAATTTCTTGGTTCCACTGGTAAATTTCCTCTACTGATAACTGGTCTTGTTTTTGGGCTGTCATGACTACATAGCTGACGAGCTGCTTACGCAACATCTTGTAGAGGTTGTCATAGGATTGCAACCCTATTCTGGCGTTTTCGTTTAAATTATTGCTTTTACATATATAGTTGAAATTCTCTGTGAAATTTACATCGTCTAGTCCATTGGCAATTTCGTGACTAATATCTACATACTGTATTATCTTTAGATGGTTTTTTGACAGCAAATCCAACCATTCTGGTTGAGTGATTAGATAGGATGAGTGCGCATCATAATCAATACTAAATGAGGCGTTGGAGATAAAATCTGCAAAGACTAAATGGCCTTCACTATTTAGGTGATTTCGGATATTCCAAAATAGTTCTTCTTTCTTTTTGATGTGACAAATGACTTCAAATCCATAGATCAGATCGTAATGATCGGGAAACTCATCCTGAGAACTATCTCCATTGATAATTTTTATCTGCTGTTCCAGATCAAATTGATTAATTCTTTGATTTCCCAATTCTACTTGTCGATCTGATATTGTATAGCCACAAAGCTCTAAGTGATCATACTTCTGGCCTAGGGTTATTAAATCTGTACCATGGCCACAACCGATATCTAGAACTTTCTGACACGCAGAAAAGTCAACTTTCTGCCAACCTATATTTCTAATCTCTTCCTGGGCTATTAATGCTAATTGTTGGTATCTTTCTTGTGTGTTGGATTTATGGGATAATAGAATCCATGAAAATCCTCTAATAACCCCCGGCAAAGGAACATAGTTCAAAATTGCCTGTTCATGAACATAAGAAGTTAACTCATCATAAAAGTCACCAACTATATAATCCTGATTTTGCAGAGATTTTTGATACCTGGCAGTCAAAATCTCTAACAACTTAGGTAATAATGTTTGTTCATCTTCTGTTAACTCTTCAGATAACTTCAGTTCTTGAGTTAATCCTTCTGTATCTCCTTGTCTCAGCAGTTTAAGAACTAAATTTGAACTTTGATTTGTAGTCTTCTGATCTTGATTGTCAGGAGTTTCCACCCAATAACGCTGCCATTGGAATGGATAGGTAGGTAATACTACTTTCTGACGACTATAGTCTGAGTCAAACCCTGACCAATCTATTGTTACTCCTTTCACATATAATTGCCCTAAGCTTGATAGCATTTGTTGCCACTCATCTTTCAAAAGCGCAGCATCCTCTGATTTATCCCTTTCTAAGGAAGACTGGAGGGGGATTTGATTCGGACGCAATGAGGGCAACCATTCTCCCATGTTTTCTCTGACACATTGTCTTCCCATTCCTAACAATATGGGTTTGGGTCCAATTTCCAGGAAGGTTTCATATCCTTGCTCTTCCAGAGTTTTCATACTCTGAGCAAATCTTACGGGTTGACGCACATGAGCTACCCAATATTCAGCAGTGGTTATTTCTGCACCTACTTGAGTCCCAGTTACATTTGAGATTAGTGGTATTTGGGGTTCATTATAAGTTATCTCTTTAGCCACTGTTTCAAATTCTGTTAACATTGGTTCCATCAATGGCGAATGGAAGGCATGGGACACCTGTAACTGTTTGGTCTTAATTCCCAGATTTTTGAAGATATCACAAATAGTTGCTATAGCTCCACTGTCACCAGAAATTACTATACTTTCTGGTCCGTTAACTGCTGCTATTGTCACTTGAGAAGTATATTCTTTTATGGCCTCTTTTACCTGAGATTCTGATGCCATTACAGATACCATCTCACCACCAGAGGGTAGCTTTTGCATTAACTGTCCCCGCATGGCTATTAGTTTGAGACCGTCTTCTAGGCTGAATACTCCAGCAATACAAGCTGCTACATATTCTCCGACGCTGTGACCCATGACACCATTGGGTTTGATTCCCCATGAATCCCATAACTTGAAGAGGGCGTATTCCAAAGCAAATAGGGCAGGTTGGGTATAAGCTGTTTGGTCTAAAAGACTTGATTTTTGTGCATCTTTGGGGTAAATAATTTCTAATATGGATGTCTCCAAATAGGGTTGAAGAATTTGGTCACATTGCTCTAAAGCTTGACGGAAAGTCGGTGCTTTTTTATAGAGTTGCCTTCCCATGTTGATATATTGGGAACCTTGACCTGTAAATAGAAATGCAATTTTTATGATCTTACTATTGGGTAACTCTCCATAAAATCGTTCTATTCCGTGTTCTTTTCGTTGGTAAGATTTGATTTTTTCTAGTAATTCTTGCTCGGTTGCTGCAATAGTAGCTAGACGATGATTGAAGTGTTTACGTCCTGTATTTGCAGTATAGCAAATGTCTGCAATTTCTAATTCTTGATGAGTTTCTATAGTGTTTTGATAACGGGCTACCAGTTGTTCTAGTGCTTCTGGAGTTTTGGCTGAGAGGGTTAAACAATGAACCGGACGTTCTGGGGAATTTTCTTTCTTAATTGGTTCTGGAGCTTCTTCCAAGATTACATGAGCGTTAGTTCCTCCAATACCAAAGGAACTAACCCCTGCTCTACGAGGAGTTCCATTGGTTTTCCACTCAGAAAGAGTGGTATTAACATAGAGTGGACTATTCGCAAAATCTATTTTAGGGTTGGGTTGTTCAAAATGTAGCGTTGGTGGTAGCAATTTGTGTTTGAGAGCTAAAACGGTTTTGATCAGTCCGGCTACTCCTGCGGCTGCATCTAAATGACCCATATTGCTTTTTAGGGAACCAATGGCACAGAAACCTTTCTTGTCTGTACTATACCTAAAAGCCTGGGTCAGAGCTGCAATTTCTACTGGATCTCCCAGCTCTGTCCCTGTGCCATGAGCTTCTATGTATGAGATGGTTTCTGGATCTACTCCAGCAACAGCATGAGCCTCTGAAATAACTGCTGCTTGACCTTCTATGCTAGGTGCGGTGTAGCCGACTTTTAAGGAGCCATCGTTATTAATTGACGATCCTTTGATTATGGCCTGGATAGAATCTCCGTCGGCGATCGCCTCATTAAGGCGCTTGAGAAGTATAATGCCCACACCATCACCGGGTATTGTACCTTTGGCTTTCGCATCAAATGTTCGACAGTGCCCATCAGGAGAGAAGATCATCCCCTCTCGATATAAATGTCCAGCTTTCTGCGGAACCTGGATAGAGACACCACCAGCAAGAGCGAGATCGCATTCCCCATTGAGCAAGCTTTGACAAGCCATGTGGACTGCAACCAATGAAGTTGAGCAAGCTGTTTGAACGTTGATTGCAGGGCCTCTTAAATTTAGCTTGTAAGCGACACGAGTGGCCAGGAAATCCTTATCACTGTTAATCATTAACTGATAAGAGTTTGATGGATTATTAGAATCGTGGTTTGGATAAAGA
Source organism: Roseofilum sp. Guam (assembly GCF_017746735.1). Classification (NCBI taxonomy): domain Bacteria; kingdom Bacillati; phylum Cyanobacteriota; class Cyanophyceae; order Desertifilales; family Desertifilaceae; genus Roseofilum; species Roseofilum sp. Guam. Next base: position 58,202 of record NZ_JAGHZN010000008.1, read on the forward strand.
TTCTTTAATAAGTAGTGGTTCATGCCAATACCAGCATAAACTCCAATTAAACCTTCATAGGTCTCTGGATTGTAACCTCCCCTTTCTATCGTTTCCCAAGCACATTCAAGAAACAAACGCTGTTGCGGGTCTATGTATTCAGCTTCCTTGCGACTGTAGCTAAAGAAATTAGCATCAAACATATCGATGTCTGACATCATAGCACGAGCTTTTACATAGTTAGGATCGTCGAGTAATTCAGCTTTAATACCAGACTTTAGTAATTCTTGATCTGAGAAAAAAGAAATAGATTCAACACCATCCTTAAGATTCTGCCAAAATTGATTGAGGTCTTGAGCTTTTGGAAAACGACCGGACAGGGCAATAATGGCTATACCTAGATCATCTACTGAATTGGCTTCATCTTGTAGATTCATTTCTGGCTCCTCACTTGTCTTACTAATTTCAATCCATTCATCAACACTGCGTGTTCAATACTTGCATTAATCCTTAGACTGAGGTCGAGAACGATGCTTTTGTCTCCGTTCTAGTCTTTGTTTCATCATATTTTTACCTTCTTTTAAGTTGGTATTACGAATATTGCGGGCTTTCTTCGAGTCATAATCGCTAATACTTTCACCTTTTATATACTGACTCAAATGATAAATTGTTGGATATTTTAAAAGATCGACTACTTGGAGTTTGGTCTTAAATATTTCTTGAAGTATAGCACTTACTTGTATCAATAGCAAGGAATTTCCTCCCACTTCAAAAAAATTATCATAAATTCCTACTTTTTCCAGTTGAAGCACATCTTGCCAAACTTTAGCAATCTGTTGTTCTATTTCCGATTTAGGGACGACATATTCAGTATAAGACCGATTGTTTATCTTGGAGCTGGGGAATTTTTTACGGTCTACTTTGCCGTTGGGGGTCAAGGGCAGAGACTCTAACAGTACAAAAGCTGAGGGAACCATATACTGAGGTAGAAGCTTTTCCAGAAAAGTTCGTAGTTTAGGAACGAGCTGCTGAGATAAATTCTGTTGTAAAGGATTGTTGCCGTAAAGTGTCCAAGATTTTGGCTCGCACTTTTCTCTCGGTATGGACGGGAATCGATTCTCAATTAGTGCTGATAATTTTTTCCAACATATAACATCATAGCAATCAGGGGTCTCAAGATCTGACCACGTAATGTAGATGCGATAATCTAACTCATCACTCAAGCTCCAAAAATCTTCAGGATCTATTCCTGTTTCTAGAGTGTTTTTTTCTAAGGTTTTTCGGAGTTCTCCGACCTTAATCAATTGATCTTTTCTGGTCAAGAGTTGCTTGAGCTTGATTGGAAATTGGAGGCGTGCATTGGGAACATTTTTGACGATCAGCATCTCTGGCTGCTTTTGTGCCAAAATATGCTCGATAGAGGGTAAGGTTAGTTGCTCCTGTTGCCAATTGAGCAATTGAGGGCTGCTACTGGAGGACAAAACGTCCTTTTCTATATGAAGAATCACATCATAGCGAAACGTGGTCATTTCATTATGGGTGCGACCGCGCTTGAGTTGAATCTCTACCTGACTAATCTGGGGTAAATGCTGCTGTAGCGCTTGGAAAAAGGTTGGATCGATTACCAATTCCTCTTCTTCTTTTAATTTTTTTTGTACTCGATCCCATAAATCTTCTAGGGTTAGATCGTCAGCAGCTTGGCTCAATAATATATCAGTATGGAAGGTTTCTAGTAGTCGTAGACTTCGCACATCTCCGATAAAGATTTGACCCCCAGGTTCGACTAATTTGATTGCATTTTCTAATACTTCTACTAAGTATTCAATACTGGGAAAATATTGGATAACTGAGTTAAGGATTACAGCATCGAAGGATTCTTGCTCCACGGATTGAAAATCATGGGCAGGTTGGTTGTAGAGTTTAACATGAGACCCATTGCCCTCTAGGGTTTCCAAGTGCTGTTCAATATAAGAAATCGCTTTGTCGGAAATATCGGTAGCACAATAGTTGGAAGTGTGGGGAGCAATCTTAAAGAGCAACAGACCCGTACCACAACCGATCTCTAGGATGCGATCGGGTTTGAAATCGAGGATGCGCTCAATGGTATAATTTAACCATTGAGACATCTCTTGTTCAGGGATGGGCTGACCAGTATAACTATCTCTCCAAATCAGAGGGTTGAAATTTGAGGCTCCATCAATGGTGGTCTGTTGATAGATATTATTCCTGAGTTGTTGCCATTGTAATATGCGATCGCGGTGAGCTTGATTGATAGAGTCACGAGAACTTGGGTCTTGACCTTGGAAGTTGGGAACAATATAGGCGATCAAGGGCTTGTCACTCAAGCGATCGCGATCGGTAATGACGACTGCTTCTTGCACCTCTGGGTGCTGAGTCAAGGTTGATTCAATTTCTCCGAGTTCAATACGGAACCCTCGAATCTTGACTTGGTTATCTATTCGACCTAGATAATCAATAGTGCCATCCGGTAAATATCGAGCTAAATCGCCGGTTTTATACAATCTTGAGCTTTGATTGTGAATGTGCAAACCCTCAAAAGGGTTAGGAATAAATTTCTCTTGAGTTAATTCGGGGCGGTTAAGATAGCCACGAGCCAAACCGACTCCACCGATATGGAGTTCCCCCGGTACACCAATAGGGGTAGGTTGGTGATAACTGTCTAGGATATAAATTTCGGTATTACCAATGGGACAACCAATGGGTGTAATCACCGAACTCTCTTCTGTTGGCTTTAGCCGATCGCCTACCTTATAAATGGTTGACCAGATTGTCGTTTCCGTAGGACCATAAAGATTCCAGACTTCCTTAGCTATCTCTCGAAGTTGATCCGCCAATTGGGCAGGTAAAGCTTCACCTCCAGACAATAATTTCGCGTCCAGCTTGTGATTGGCTAAACCTGCCATTAATAGCATTTTCCAAGTAGCAGGGGTTGCCTGCATCACTGTGGCTCCAGATTCTAATAACTGGGGTAAGAGCCTGTTGCCATCTATGGCAATTTCACGGGGAACTAATACGACTGATGCGCCTACGATGAGGGGCAGATAAAGTTCTAATGCTGCAATATCAAATGAGATGGTTGTAATGGCGTTAAACGTATCGACTCTTGTCAATTCCAGATAATGGTTCATGGATACGAGGAAATTGACGAGAGACTGATGACAGATTTGAACTCCTTTAGGTTTACCTGTCGAGCCAGAAGTATAAATAACATAAGCTCGATTCTCTGGAGCCACTGCGCTGGTGGGATTTTGCTCAGGATATGATGCGATCGCCGGCCAATCCCGATCCAAGCAGACCATTTTAGCCTGATGTTCTGGTATAAGCTCTAACAATGACTCAGTGGTGAGCAAGACCGGCACAGCAGAATCTTCTAACATATAAGCTAACCGTTGCTGCGGATAACTCGGATCGATGGGGACATAAGCGCCTCCAGCCTTCAGTATCCCCAAAAGTCCCACTAACATTTCTATAGAGCGATCGATACATAAACCGATCAGCACTTCTGCTCTTACGTCCAAACTTTGCAGATAATGGGCTAACTGATTCGCACGTTCATTCAAATCTTGATAAGTCAACCGGCGATCGCCAAAAATCACTGCCACAGCATCCGGAGTGCGCTTAACCTGCTCTTCAAACAACTGATGAATACAGCGATCCTGTGGATATTCCGTAGCCGTGTTATTCCATTGCTCAAGTAACAGGTGCTGTTGTGCCTCCGGCAACAAAGGCAGTTGCCCCACATTTTGCTCGGGATGATGAACAATTCCAGCTAACAACGCCTGATAATGGCTAGCCATCCTCACAATCGTTTGCTCATCAAATAGATCTGTATTGTATTTGAAGAATCCCATCATAGATGAATCTTCCTCAATCATTTCTAAAGTCAAATCAAACAGACTTTCATACTGAGCCAATGCAAACGGCTCCACTTTCCATTTTCCCCAATTGACTACAGTTTTCTTTCGGCTAGATAACAGCTTTTGTACCGTTTGAGCGCCTTGAAAATTTTGCAGCATAAAGTAAGCTTGAAAAAGAGGGGAGCGACTCGAATCTTGCTCTACATTTAATCGCTGGACTAACAAAGAAAAAGGATAATCTTGATGAGCTAAGGCCTCAATAACCGTTTGGCGCACCTGAGACAGGAAGTCTTTGAAACAAGGATTTCCGGAAAGACTTCCCCTCATCACAACTTGATCGACAAAGTACCCAACAATCGGTACAAACTCAGGTTTAGACCGACCAAAAGTAGGAGAGCCGACCAAAATATCTTCTTGACTGGTGTAACGAGATAGAAGAATTTGAAAAGCCGCCAAGAGAACCATATAAAGAGTCGCCCCTTCCTCCTGAGCGAGTGCTTTCAGGTTTTCAGTCAGTTCTTGAGGCAAATTGAAAGGATAAGCAGCACCGTTATAGGTTTGTATGGGAGGTCGCGGTTTATCGGTCAGTAAATTCAAGACCGGCAAATCCCCTCCCAGTTTTTGTTGCCAATAACTCCAAAGACGCTCTCCTTCAGTTCCGGCTAATAAATCCCTTTGCCAACTCACATAATCTTGGTAAGAGTTATCTATTGAAGGCAGAGATATTTCAACACCCGCCTGTTGAGCTTCGTACAGTTCTGGTAGCTCTTTGACAATAGAGCTCATTGACCAACCATCCCAAGCAATATGATGTATGGTCAACAACAGGATAGAGTCTTGTGGCGAGTGGCTAAACCACCTGATTCGCATGACGGGTTTGGTCTCCAGATCGAAGGGTTGACGATGAGTTTGAAGAACGTTTGCATACAACTCATCGTCATTCCAACTCGAAGCATCAATCTCCAAGAAATCTAAGGATTGATTGTGATGGACTTGTCGAACCATGTCTTGAGCCAATTTGGGGAACGTACTTTGCAGCATGGGATGGCGGTGTCTTAATCCCTCAAAAGTTTGCTGCAAAATAGCCAGATCTACCGGAGAATAAATACGAACCGCAAATGACAAATTGTAAGTATAGCTTTGTGGGGCAAGTTCCCATAAAAATCTGAGACCTCTTTGACCATAGGATAGAGGATAGACCTGCAATAAATCGGGCTGTTCCCGCAATAACTGCACAATTTGAGTTTTGTACTGCTTCAGTTGAGCAATAACATCAGGGGTTAATACCTCTTGGGAACCTCCAGTACGCAGTTTGTCACCAGCACACCATAACTTGACCCCTTTGAGAGATAGATCTTGTAAAAAATCCACTAAGTTCATAGTTCCACCTCTATCCAATTACTCTCTTTATTTTCATCCGGTTGCTCTTCCTTACTCGATTCAATCCTTGGCTGGTTATCTGTTTGAATCCGTTGTTGCTGAATCTCAGTTGCTAGAAGCTCAATCGTAATTCCTTCCATAAATCGGGTCGCTGGAATATCGACTAAAAGCTCAGTTTGAACCTGATTTCGCAATTCCACAGCCATCAATGAATCAAGTCCCATCATAGTTAGAGATTTTTGTAACTCTATTTGAGAAACCGTCATCCCCATAATATGAGCAATTTTGGTTTGGAGATAAGTGGTCAATACTGTTTCTTGTTCACGATCAGAAGCAAGATCGAGCTGTTCTAAAATCCGAGAGTTCTGATCCGGTTCTCCTGATTTTGTGGTAAACGCTTCTAAAAATGGGAGTTTTGCCAATCCTGGCATCTGTCTAAAAAACTCCTGCCAATTCACCGGAAACACCCCGACTTGGCTTTGAGATCCTGACAACAATGAACCCAATGCTTGCATTCCTAATTCGGGTTTAATTGCCACTACTCCGCTACTGTGCATTCGATTTTGATGTTCCCTGGCCAAACGAGCCGCCATTCCTGCTGTTGCCCAGGCTCCCCAGTTAATACTCAATCCGGGTAAACCCTGACCTTGGCGATAGTGAGCGATTGCATCCATAAAACCATTAGCCGCAGCATAATTGCCTTGGCCAAAATTGCCCAACATCGAAGCCATTGACGAGAAACACACAAAGAAATCTAAAGGTAAATTCTGAGTCAGTTGATGTAAATACCAGGTTCCTGACACCTTGGGAGCCATCGCGTTCATAAATTTCTCCCAGCTCATCTTTTGTAATACCCCATCATCCAACACTCCAGCAGCATGAATCACTCCTTTGAGCGGAGGTAGCGAAGTCGATATTTCTTCTAAGATGTTCATTACAGACTCTTGAGTAGAAATATCCCCTAATAAAACACTGACCGATGCTCCTGCTGCTTCTAACTGCTCGATCGCGTTTTGTGCCGTTTCATTCGGACTTCTTCGCCCCGTTAATACGATATGCTTGGCTCCTTCGGATACCATCCATTGGGCGACTTCCAAACCTAAAGCCCCTAAACCTCCTGTAATTAGATAACTTGCGTCTGGTTTGATCGATTTTTGGTCTTCTCCAGTTTCTGGCAGAGAAACGACCACTTTCCCGATATGCTTGCCCTGTTGCATGTATCGGAAAGCCGCTCGCACTTCTGTACTTGGGAATACTTTATAAGACAATGGCTTCAGTGTTCCTGATGAACATTGTTGGTTCAATGCTTCTGAAAATTCCGCAATTAAACTGGGTTGTTGTTGGATCGTCACTCCAATATCAAAAGGCAAGTATTCAGCATCTGGCCGCGTCTCCATTACCTTTTGTTTGTCCCAAATTCCGATTTTGCCAATTTCTACAAATCGTCCTTTGTTCCCTAAAACCGCAAAACTCCGATCAATGAAGTCTGCATTCAGACTATTTAAGACGATATCTACACCTTTCCCCCCAGTAAGACTCATTATTTCATCGGCAAACTCTAAAGTCCGGGAATTCATGATGTGTTTGACCCCCATAGACTTGAGAAACTCCCACTTTAGAGGACTCGCTGTAGCAAAGACTTCCGCTCCTACTTGGAGTGCAATTTGAACTGCCGCTTGCCCTACCCCTCCAGCCGCAGCATGAATTAATACGCGATCGCCGGGCTGAATTTTAGCTAAGTATTGTAATCCATAGTAAGCTGTAGCAAAAGTTAAGGGTAAGGTGGCTGCTTCCGTAAAGCTCAGATGTTTCGGTTTAGCCATCACTAACTCAGCAGGAGTAGTAACAAAACTACTAAAGCCATTGTGAACGATCGCCATGACTTCATCTCCAACCTGCCACTGAGACACATTGTCTCCCACAGAGGTAATAACACCGACACATTCTAAGCCAAAGTTAAGTTGAGCTACGTCAGTAATCCCCAATACCTGAGCATAATAGTCTTTCAGTAAACCCAAAGAATTGAGTACATCTCGGAAGTTTAAACCGGCTGCTTTGACTTCAATTTCAACTTCATTCTCTTGTGGAGTCCGACGTTGCATGACGTGCCAGTTGAGGTTGTCTATCAGTCCATATTCAGACAACTTCAACTCTAGGGGTTGACGTTGTAATCCTAAGTTTTCTTCTGAGCTAATTTGTGGTTTTTGTTGTCGGATTAAGCGAGCTACATAACGAACTCCCTGACGAATTGCGATCTGGTCTTCATTACTCTTAGCCAAGAGTTCATCGACTAAACTAGGGAGCATTTCAGAAAGACTCGATTTGGGATCTAAATCTATTCGGCAACATTTTAATTCTGGGTGTTCTAGACGAATCACACGCCCTAGTCCCCATAAACTTCCTTGTTGGGGTTGGACTACTTCTGTTTCATCCCATATCTTCTGAGTCCCTTGAGTCACTAACCACATTGGTGTTGCATGACTGAGTCCAGCTTCCGTTAAAGCTTGCACTAAATGTAGAGCTGTTGCACAACCGAGTTCTTGAGCTATTTGTAAATCCTCAGTTTCATTGATACCCCATAAGTGCAAAATACCTTTAATGTCAGAATTCTCTTGCAGCAGTTTGCGGAAGTGTTCGGCAACAGTGGGATTAATTTGATAATGTTGAGCATCTAGCTGCTGATAATCTGAGCCTGGGGATATCCCGATATAGTTCTGTCCTCTTGCTTGTAAATACTGCCCAATAGACTCTGTAAATTCATCAGTCAATGCAAAGACTAACCATTGACCAGCATTTTCACTAGATTGTGCAGTTTCGGTTAAAGGTTGAGCTTCCCAGCTAATTTCATAATACCAATCACTTAAATCGGAATCTAGACTCTTGAGTAAGGTTTCCGGTGTTGCTTTCCTACCCTCAAAACCATTGACTTCAGCTACTAATTTCCCCGTTTGGTCAAATAATTGTATTTCGGCTTTGAGCAGTTTATCCTCTGATTCTCCTTCTTTCAATCCACAGGTATAACACCAAAGCGAACCGTTCTCAGGACGCTGATAAAACGTAAATCTCTTGATATTGAACGGAACAAACGTTTCAGTTTGATCCTCAGAAAGACTGAGGTTAAGTGCAGCCACTGACTGAAAGCAGGAGTCAATTAATGCGGGATGTATTTGATAATCTTTTGCATCTAAGATCGTCTCTGGTACTTTCATTTGGCACAGGATTTCCCCTTCTCCTAACCAGACTCGATCGATCCATCTAAAACGCTCCCTTAATTGAACCTGTCTATCCCATAGATTCTGGTAAATTTCTCTGCTTTCAATGTTTTGAGGACAACGAGCTTGAATTTCGGCGATGGTTTCTATAGACTGCTGCGACTCAATATGGGTCGGATGGATTTTTCCGGTAGCATGAACAGCCCAAGAATTACTCTCCTTAGAGCTATCCAAACTAATCACTTGAAATGAATAGTCGCTCTCCTGTGGAGTTAAGGCGACCTGAACCGTTCGGATTCCTTCTTCGGGAATCGCTAAGGCTTGGGGGAACAGAATATCCTCCAGTTGACATCTAGTTGCAGCAAAGGTTAGAGAGGCACTTCCTAACAATAGGGAAATGTGACTGGCACCAGGAACGACCACTTTTTCATATATTCGGTGGTCTGATAAAAAGGGTAGAGCCTGGGTGCTAAACTCTGATTCAAAAAAGATATCTTTTGATAACGGAGATTGAAATTTTCGATCGATTAGAGGATGAAGTTTAGGTGTAGAGATAGCTTGAGAATTTCCGGTTTCTACCCAATATCTTTCCTGCTGAAATGGATAAGTTGGCAAGATTACTTTCTGGTAGCGATAATCTGGGTTAAACCCTGACCAGTCTACTTGAGTCCCCCGTACATATAACTGCCCTAAACTTGAGAGGAGCTGTTGCCATTCATCCACTCCAGGACGTAGAGAAGGTAACCAGACTCCTACATCTTCTGGTAAACATTGACGACCCATTCCCAGTAATATGGGTTTAGGGCCAATTTCTAGGAATAATTCATACCCTTGCTCCTTTAGAGTGTTCATACTCTGGGCAAATTTTACGGGTTGTCGGACATGATTGACCCAATATTGAGCTGTAGCCATGTCTGAACCTACTTTTTGACCGGTGACATTGGAGATGATGGGTATCCGAGGCTGACTATAGGTGACTTCCTGAGCGACTGCTTCAAACTCTGCTAACATTGGCTCCATCAATGGGGAATGGAAAGCATGGGATACTTGTAACGGCTTGGTTTTAATACCTTGTGATTCTAATTTATTACAGATGGTGGCGATCGCCCCACTCTCCCCGGAAATTACTATACTCTCCGGCCCATTGATAGCTGCAATGGTCACCTGGGAATCAGACTCATCAATAGCTTCTCTGACTTGAGATTCTGATGCTAACAAAGACACCATTTCACCACCCGGAGGTAACTGTTGCATCAACCTTCCCCGCATAGCAATTAATTTGAGACCCTCTTCTAAACTGAATACTCCTGCTACAGTTGCTGCCACATATTCGCCCACACTATGACCCATGAGCGCATTGGGTTTAATTCCCCAAGATTCCCATAACTTGGCTAGGGCGTATTCTATAGAAAACAAAGCCGGTTGAGTATAAGCGGTTTGGTCTAATACCGTTGAGTTTTGTGCATCTTTAGGGTAGAGAATTTCTAATAGAGGGACTTCTAGATAGGCGTGTAAAATTTGGTCGCATCGGTCTAAAGCTTGACGGAAACTTGGCTGAGTTTCATACAGTTTCCTTCCCATATTCACATATTGGGAACCTTGACCTGTGAAGAGGAACGCTATTTTTGGACTTTGGCTACTTCCATCGAGTTGTCCAGAATATACCCCTACGACTTCTTTCTTCGTTTTCCAGTCCACCAGTTTTTCTGTTAATTCCTTTGGCTCAGAAGCAATAACACCGAGTCGATGATTAAAATGCGCTCTGCCTGCATTAGCTGTATAACAAATATCTGCTAGGGGTAACTCTGGATGATTTTCTAAATAGTTGTGATAACGACTGACTACATCTTCTAACGCTTGTTCTGTTTTAGCTGAGAGAGTTAAGAGATGAACCGAACCTTTCAAGTCATCTTCACTCTTGCCTTGGTCACTGAGAGGGGTCGAAGTGTGCCTGTCTTCTTTGGGTGCTTCTTCTAAAATAATATGAGCATTGGTACCACTAATTGCAAAAGAACTTACGCCTGCTACTCTTTTCTCCCCTGATGAGAGCCAAGGGGTCAGTTGAGTTGGAACTTTTAAAGGTATATTCTCCCAATCAATATAGGGACTAGGATTAGTAAAATGCAGATTAGGGGCAATTTTTTGATGTTGCAGTTGCAAAACCACCTTGATTGCACCAGCAATTCCAGCCGCAGCTTCTAGATGACCGATATTGGTTTTAACTGAAGCAATGTGCAATGGATTTTGGCGATCGCGTCCCGGCCCAAACACGCTACTTAATGCTCTCACTTCCATCGGGTCTCCCAGGGACGTTCCCGTACCATGAGCTTCTACATAGCTCACGCGATCCGGTTCTACTTTAGCTGCTTTCAGAGCTTGCTGAATCAGTTTTTCCTGAGCCAGTTTATTCGGTACAGTCAGTCCGCTACTTGGCCCATCATGATTAACGGCTGAACCCCGAATGACTGCCTGGATATTGTCCCCATCCTTGAGTGCATCCGACAAACGCTTCAGCACCATGATGCCACATCCCTCTCCCCGACCATAACCATCAGCAGCAGCATCAAACGTTTTGCACTTGCCATCGGGTGATAGAGCCTTTAATTTTGAGAGTGCAGTGGTCACTTGAGGAGAGAGAATCAGTTGAACCCCTCCAGCTAAAGCTAGATTAGACTCACCCTGACGCAGACTCTGACAAGCTTCATGTATAGCGACCAAAGAGGATGAACACGCTGTATCTATTGCCATGGAGGGGCCTTGCAACCCTAAAAAGTAAGATAACCGACCGGCTGCAAAACAAAATCCATTTCCGGTGGCATCGTAAGGGCTAATATTCTCGACTTGGCTCAACCCCAAGTTCGCATAATCATTTTGACCGATCCCCATAAACACTCCAGTCTGAGTGTTTTCTAAGTCCTGGGGATTAATACCCGCTCTTTCTAGAGCTTCCCAAGTTACTTCTAAAATAAAACGTTGCTGTGGGTCAAGGCTGTGTGCTTCTTTGCCAGAGATACCAAAAAATTGCGGATCGAACCGATCCACCTGCTCCACGAATGCTGCGTGCCGGATATACATTTTCCCTGGAGTATCAGGGTTGGGGTCGTAGTAAGACTCTATATCCCAACGTTCTAAGGGAATCTCTCTAACCGCGTCTTGACCCTTTGATAACAAGTCCCAGAATAGCTCTGGTGTGTTGGCATTTCCTGGAAACCGACAACCGATACCGATAATCGCGATCGCTTCATTTTTTGAGCGCTCCATCCTCTCCAATTTAGCTTCAGCTTGTTTTAAAGCTAAAAACATCTGTTTGGATAATGAGAGTTGCTCTTTTTTCGTAGTCGGTTCCATAAAATTTTAGCCTTAACGTATAGGGTTAACTTTAGAGCATATTTTTTAGGTTTTCGAGTTGTTGAGCAGCTAGGGCTTCAAAATCCTCTTCTGAAATCTCTTCGAGATCTGGAAATACATCGTCTTCCGAAGCCTCCATTTGACTCTGTCCACCAGAAACCTTCTCCTGTTCTTTTGCCTGCCATTCCATTAACTCCTCTACATATAAGGACAGTTTTGCGATCGTTGGATATTCCATTGCTATGGTCTCAGGTAAATGGGTTTCCAGTTGAGTTTGCAGTCGATTTTTTAATTCCACTGCCATTAAAGAATCCATGCCCATTTCCATAAACCCTACATTCATTTCTAGTAAGTGGGATGAACTTAAACCTAGCACCTGAACAACTTGCCCTCGAATGTGTTCAATTAAAATTTCTTGACGTTCCTCTGGTGATGCTGCCTCTAACTTAACTAAAATATTGGCTTTGACGTTCTGCTTCAGTGTCTCCTGTTCTGCACATTCCTCTTTCTCTAATAATTCTCGTAGTAACGAACTGTTTTGAATCCCACTCCAATGCTCTGCTAATATCGACCACTGTATGGGGATTACGCCCACCCGATCGATAGAAGATAGATTGCCTAACAGTACCTCCAAGGCATACATTCCTTCTTTTGGGCTAATCTCACTGATGCCACTGCTTTGAATTCGGTTTTGATATTCCACTGCTAAACGAGCCGCCATTCCCTCTGATGCCCAGGCTCCCCAATTAATCGCTAGTCCGGATAATCCTATGCTCCGACGATAACCCGCGAAAGCATCCATAAATGCATTGGCCGCCGCATAATTTCCTTGACCGGGGGAACCGATTAAGGAAGCTATTGAGGAGAAACAGACAAAGAAATCTAAGGGCAGATTTTGAGTTAATTGATGTAAGTTCCAAGTTCCTGTCACCTTGGGCGACATGACTTTGGCAAAACGTTCCCAATTCATCTGTTGTAGGGTTCCATCATCCAGCACTCCTGCTGTATGAATAATTCCTTTAAGTCTTGGCATTGAGGTCTGAATCTGCTCCAGAATTTGGGCGATCTGTTCTTCAATAGAAACATCTCCTAATAACACCTTGACTTGGCATCCTGCTTGTTCTAACTGTTGTATGGATTCTTGGACTTTTTCTGAAGGAGGGCGGCGACCAGTTAAGATAATATTTTTAGCTCCCTTTTCTACCAACCATTCTGCGGTATGTAGTCCTAAAGCTCCTAACCCTCCGGTTATTAGGTAACTCCCATTTGATGATAAGGATAGGGATTGAGGAAATTCTGGAGGCTCTTGGTTTGCTAGACGAGCTACATAGCTCTGTTCTCCCCGTAAGGCTAAATTATCTTCTTCTTGCTCATTCCCTAATAATTGCCACAGCATTTCTATTTCGTCTTCTGCTGAAGCTTGTGGGTCTAGATCTACTAATCCTCCCCATAATTGGGGATGTTCTAGGGATATGGCTCTACCTAATCCCCACAGAGGCGAGGTGGCTAATCCTGGTATATTTTTCTCTTGAGATAATACGCACTGAGAGCCACGAGTTACTAACCACAGTGGGGAGAGGCTGGCGTTTTTAAGCAAAGTTTGTACCAGGTGCATCACGCTGCCACATCCCCATAATTGGGTTTCTTGTAAAGCATCAAGGGTTAAGTCTTTAGATTCTGGAGCGTCTAAACTCCACAAATGAATTAACCTTGACAAGGGCAGTTGATTCCCGTCTTGAATTTCTTGATACAGTTGATCAAATTCTTCAGGAATGGAAGGATTGAGTTGATATTTTCCGGCGGCTTGTTTTTGATAACTCTTTCCCCGATAAACTAAGCTGTATTGATGGCCCTGTTGTTGTAATTTTTGGGCGAATTTTTCAGCTATGCCTGTGCGATCGGCAAAAATCAACCAATGACTCGGTTGCATATTGTTTGGAGAGCCAGATCGATTTAAAGGTTTCCATTGAATTTCATAGAACCAATTTGCGATCGCTGCTGCGGCTAATTGTTCCTGATGTTGTTTAGCTAATGCCTCTAAGAGTTCGGGTAAAAGTTTAAGCTGTTCGGGTGAAAAGTTTACGGATCTTTCCAGTTGTTGAGCAATCGCCTCTGTTTTTCCTTGACTGAGTAATTTTACCATTGGAGTCTCGGTGATTCCCCCGGATGTTTGAGGTTCCTTCTGTTTATTTATTTCTACCCAGCAGCGTTCTCTTTGGAATGGATAGGTGGGCAATGCTACTTTCTGACGAGTATAGTCTTGGTCAAACCCTGACCAATTCACGGTTATGCCTTTGACATACAACTGTCCTAAGCTGGATAGCATTGGTTGCCATTCTTCTACACCAGGACGTAATGATGGCAACCATACTCCTACATCTGCTAAACATCGAGACCCCATGCCGAGCAAAATGGGTTTCGGCCCTATTTCCAAGAAGAGTTCATTTCCCTGATCGTGCAACGTTTTTATACTTTGATAAAACTGTACGGGTTGTCGGATATGATTGACCCAATATTCTGCTTTAGTGACTTCATTTCCCGCTTTTTGTCCAGTTACATTGGATACGAACTTTATTTTCGGTTGACGATAAGTTACTTCCTGAGCAACTGCTGCAAACTCGGCCAGCATTGGCTCCATCAGGGGGGAATGGAAAGCATGGGATACCTGTAGAGGTTTGGTTTTAATACCCATTGCTTCTAATTTACGGCAAATGGTGGCGATCGCCGCACTCTCTCCAGAAATCACTATACTTTCCGGCCCATTGATCGCGGCTAGGGTTACTTGGGAGCTATATTCTGCGATCGCCTCTTGCACTAGAGATTCTGATGCCATCACTGCCACCATCCCTCCACCAGAGGGTAACTGTTGCATCAACCTTCCCCGGGCAGCAATTAACTTCAGACCCTCTTCTAAACTGAACACTCCTGCCACAGTTGCTGCCACATATTCTCCGACACTGTGACCCATGACTACAGTCGGTTTAATTCCCCAAGATTCCCATAACTTGAACAAAGCGTATTCAACCGAAAACAAAGCCGGTTGCGTATAACCGGTTTGGTCTAACAAACTAGAGCTTGACTTTTGTTCTTCTTTCGGGTAAAGAACTTCTAATAAAGGATAGTCTAGATAGGGCTGTAAACTTTGGTCGCATCGATCTAAAGCTTGGCGAAAAGTTGGCTGACTTTCATACAATTGCTTACCCATATTCACATACTGGGAACCTTGCCCGGTAAATAGGAAAGCTATTTTAGAGCTTGCGCTACCGCGATCGAATTCTCCACAAGAGAGGCCAACAACTTCCTGTCCTCTTTTCCAACCCAGTAGCTTTTCTGCTAATTCCTTTGGGTCAGAAGCAATCACGGCTAGTCGATGCTGAAAATGTTGCCTTCCTGTATTGGCCGTATAACAGACATCTGCTATTGCCAAATCTGGATCGGTTTCTAAATGCTTTTGATAACGACTAACTAAATCTTCTAAAGCTTTTTCTGTTTTACCTGAGAGCGTCAAGATGTGCAGCGAACGTTCTAAGTCATCTTCACTGTTGCCTCGGTCACTGAGCGCAGTCGAAGTGTGCCTATTGCCTTCTCTTGGTGCTTCTTCCAAAACGATATGAGCATTAGTACCACCCATCCCAAAGGAACTCACCCCTGCTATTCTGGGTTTTCCCTCGTCAGACCAAGGCATTAATGAAGTCGGAATTTTGATGGGTAATCGATCCCAATCTACATGGGGATTCGGTTCTTTCAAATGCAAATGAGCAGGGATTTCCTGATGTTGAAGAGCTAAAATCACCTTCATCAAAGATGATACACCGGCTGCTGCTTCCAAATGCCCAAGATTCGTCTTGACTGACCCCACAATTAGAGGGTCATCTGCTGGACGTTTTTTGCCATATACTTCTGCCAGGGCTTCTATCTCAATGGGGTCTCCTAAAGACGTTCCTGTACCGTGAGCTTCCAAATAGCTAATTTGATCGGGTTCTAACTTGGCATTGCTCAAAGCTTGTTGAATCACCTTTTTCTGAGCCATTCTATTGGGAACGGTCATCCCACTACTGGGCCCATCATGATTAACCGCAGAACCTCGAATCACGGCTGAAATTAGATCCCCATCCCTCACTGCATTAGACAAGCGTTTCAAAACCAGGACACCACATCCTTCTCCCTGACCATAACCATTGGCAGAAGCATCAAATGTCTTGCACCGACCATCCGGGGCTAGTGCCCTCAGTTGGCAACGACCAATCGTGCTGAAGGGCGATAAGATTAAATTCACTCCACCGACTAAGGCTAAGTTGGATTCTCCCGATCGCAAACTCTGACAAGCTAAATGGGCCGCCACTAAAGAACTCGAACAAGCGGTATCGACCTGTATATTAGACCCTTGCAAACCCAAGAGATGAGAAATACGACCGACTCCAATACTTCTATTACTTCCCAGAGTCGGGTAACTTTTGGCTTCGTTGAAAATGACGGAAGAATAGTCATCGGTGGAGATGCCCATGAAGACACTGGTCTGACTATTCTTCAGGTTTGTCCAGGTTTGCCCAGAATTTTCCAGTGCTTCCCAAGTGACTTCTAAAAGTAATCTGTACTGAGGGTCTAAACTCACGGCTTCTCTGGGAGAGATGCCAAAAAATAGGGGGTCAAACTGGTCAACTTGCTCAATAAATCCACCCTGTTTTGTGTAGGCTTTTCCTGAAACTTCTGGATCGGGATCGTAATAAGCACTGACATCCCAGCGATCGCCAGGAACGGGGGTGATAGCATCTATGCCATCATGCAACAAACTCCAGTATTTTGAGGGGTCAGTCGCTCCTCCAGGAAATCGGCAGGCCATTCCCACAATGGCGATCGGTTCAGTTTTGGCTTTATTGACCGCTTCAAGCTTACCCCGCATTTCCTTCAAAGTTTGAAGCACTTCTTTGGATATGCTCATTTTAGCTTTCCTCCTTCAGTAAAGCTTGAATTTCTTCTAACTCTGAAGCAAGCTCACTATCAATTTCTCCTTCCAACTCCGTTTCTATCTTCTGGGGAGGAGCGATATTGTCAATCTCTTCAACCCCAATTTCTTCCTCTGGCTCTTCAGAGAAAATTTCTTCAATCAAGTATTCAGCTAAGTCTTTAATATTAGACTTTTCAAACAAGGTGGCTGTGCTGATCGAGAAACTAAAAGTAGCCGTCAACCGATTTCTTAACTCAACCGCCATCAAGGAATCCATCCCCATTCGGAAAAATCCTAATTCGGGATCGGGAAGTTTGAATTTCGATAACCCTATAATCTTAGCGACATCAGTTTGCAGATGCTCGATCAGTATTTCGAGCCGTTCGCTTTCTGGAACTTCATAAAGTTGTTGTAACACTTCGGATTTCTGTTCCGAAGAGCGTTCTCTATCTGTTGCTTCTGAGTCCAGGGAAATTTCGGACAGAAATGACCGTTTACCTCCGAGTTCATAGAGATCCTTAAATAAATCCCAATTGATATCTGCGACTACGGTTTGAGGACTATTACTGGCTAAGACTTTCTCCAAAGCGGCGATCGCTCTTTCTGGCTCTAGAGGTTTTACGCCCATTTGGTTTAACCAATCCATGGACTCTCCTGCTGCCATTCCGCCTCCTGACCAAGGCCCCCAATTGATGCTATAGGTTGGTAATCCCAGAGATTGCCGATAATCCGTTAATCCATCCAGAAAATGGTTAGCTGCTGCATAATGAGCTTGGCCTTTAGAACCCCATACTGAGGCAATGGAGGAGAAATTCACAAAAAAGTCTAGCTCAAGCTTCTGAGTTAATTGATGTAGTACCCATCCTCCTACTACTTTGGGACGCAATATGGCTTCAAGTTGAGAAATTTCCATCTCCTTAAGCAGGTTAAATCCTACAAGTCCTGCTGCATGAATTACTCCTTTGAGAGGTGGCATTGTTTCTTTCACTTGCTTGAATACCTTCTCCATATCTTTTTGCACAGATACATCGGCTTGAGTTACAACTACCTCTGCTCCTTGCTTGCGTAAACTCTCAATTCTCAATTGTGCTTGCTCTGATGGCTGAGAGCGACTGATTAACACTAGATGTTGGCATCCCTTCTCTACCAGCCATTGACCTACACTCAATCCTAATGCGCCTGTGCCCCCAGTAATTAAATAACTTCCTTCCTCACTCAAGGATACGGGTTTAGACTCTGCTAAAAGTTGTCTTTCTAAACGAGCTACATAGATTTCTCCATTCCGAATCGCCAGTTGATCTTCTTCTGCTTCATCTTCTATAACTTGTAGTAGGATTTCTGCTTCACTTGTGGAAGATTGGCGATCTAAGTCTATTAATCCTCCCCATAATTGAGGATGTTCCAAAGATAAGACTTTTCCGAGTCCCCAAAGTGGGGTTTGGGCTATTGCCACTTCTTCGGAAGGCAGGATTGACTGGGAACCTTTAGTCATTAACCACAGTTGAGGTGAGGATGAGTTCCAGTGTTTTTCCATAGCTTGCACCAGATGCAAGACGCTACCACAACCATTCTTTTGTCTTGACTCTAAAGCTGACTGCGTGAGTTGTTGAGAAGGTGTAGTTTCCAGACTCCACAAGTGAATGATTCTCGGACTTTCCCCAACCTTTGCCTCTTGGCAAAAACGCTCAAAATCGGCTGGATTAGATGGGTTTAGCTCCCAACTTCCGGTTTCCTTTGGCTTGTAGGTTTCCCCCATAAATACCGTCAAACAGCGATCGCCTCTTTCTTCCAAGCTATTTTTCAGTTTTTCCCCTACACCCTCTTGATCGTGGTCACTGAGCGAAGCCGAAGTGCTGAAGATAATCCAAGTTCTTGGCTGTGGTCTTTTTTTCCGCTGTTGCCGAGCGCCTACCTTTTGCCATTCTATGCCATAGAAAAATTGTTGTAATGAAACATCAGAGTAACGTAGGGGATTTTGGAGAATTTCTTGGTTCCACTGGTAAATTTCGTCTACTGACAATGAGTCTTGCTTTTGGGCTGTCATGACTACATAGCTGACTAGCCCCTTACGCAACATCTTGTAGAGGTTGTCATAAGATTGCAGCCCGACTCTGGCATTCTCGTTTAAATTACTTTTTCTACATACATAGTCGAGATTCTCTGGGAAATTAGGATCGTCTAAACCATTAGCCATCTCATGACTAATATCTACATAACGGACGATTTTGATATGACTTTCTGATAATAGATACAGCCACTCTTGTTGAGTGATCAGATAAGATGAGTGAGCATCATAATCAATGTTAAATGAGGCATTAGAGATAAAGTCTGATATCACGAAATGTCCCTGGTCATTTAAGTGATTTTTGATATTGACAAAGAGTTCCTTTTTCTTCTTGATGTGACAAATTACTTCAAATCCATATATCAAATCGTAACGATCTGGAAACTCATCCTGAGAACTATCTCCCTTAACAATTCTTGCCCGTTCTTCTAGGCTTAATTCACGGATTTTTTTGTTTCCTAATTCTACTTGCCCTTCTGATATGGTATAGCCACAAAGCTCTAAGTGATTATACTTCTGACCTAAAGTCATTAAATCAGTTCCATGGCCACAACCAATATCTAGAACTTTACGACAAGCAGAAAAATCGACTTTCTGCCAAGCTATATTTCTAATCTCTTGCTGGGCGGTTGATGCTAATTTGTGATATTTTTCTTGTATTTTTAATTTGGCGAAAAATAGAACCCATGAAAATCCTTTGATAATCCCTGGCAAAGGAATGTAGTTCAAAATTGCTTCTTCATCTGTCAACGAAGCTAACTCATCATAAAAATCACCCACTACATCACCCTGTTCTTGCAGATGCTTTTGATACTTAGCTTTCAAAACACTTAACAATTTCGGTAATACTTTTTCTTCATCTTCTGTTAATTCTTCCGATAACTTCAGCTCTTGAATTAATTCCTCTGAATCCCCTCGACTAATGAGTTCAAGAAGTGGATTTGAACTTTGATCAGTCATATTCCGATCTTGATTTTCAGAAGTATCTATCCAATATCTTTCTCGCTGGAATGGATAAGTTGGTAATGCTACTTTCTGACTGGTATAATCTTGATTAAACCCAGACCAATCCACCTTGAAACCTTTGACATACAATTGTCCTAAGCTTAATAGCATTTGCTGCCATTCTTCTACTCCAGGACGTAACGAGGGCAACCATACTCCCACATTTTCTGGTAAACATTGTCTTCCCATTCCTAACAATATGGGTTTGGGACCAATTTCTAAGAAAACTTTATACCCTTCTTCATGGAGAGTTTTCATACTCTGGGCAAATTTCACAGGTTGTCGGACATGATTGACCCAATATTGAGCAGTAGTCATGTCTGCATCAACTTTTTGACCGGTGACATTGGAGATGACGGGTATCCGAGGCTGACTATAGGTGACTTCCTGAGCGACTGCTTCAAACTCTGCTAACATTGGCTCCATTAGTGGGGAATGGAAAGCATGGGATACTTGTAAAGGCTTGGTTTTAACTTCTTGTGATTCTAATTTACTAGAGAGGGTTGCGATCGCCCCACTCTCCCCAGAAATCACGATACTTTCCGGCCCATTTATGGCTGCTATTGTTACTTGGGAACTATATTCAGCGATCGCCTCCCTAACTTGAGATTCTGATGCCATCACTGCCACCATCTCTCCACCACGGGGTAACTGTTGCATCAACCTTCCCCGCATGGCGATTAATTTTAGACCCTCTTCTAAACTAAAAACGCCTGCCACTGTTGCTGCCACATATTCTCCCACACTATGTCCCATGACTACATTGGGTTTAATCCCCCAAGATTCCCATAACTTAGCTAGGGCGTATTCCAGAGAAAATAAAGCGGGTTGCGTATAAGCCGTTTGATCTAATAAAGAAGCGCTTGACTGAGAATATATAACTTCTAATAGAGGGATTTCTAGATATTCTTTTAGAATTTCATTGCATTGGTCGAGAATTTTCTGAAACGTGGGTTGAGTTTCATAGAGTTGTCGTCCCATATCCACATATTGAGACCCCTGCCCAGTAAACAGAAAAGCAATCTCTTTCTCCTGGCTTTCTGCCTTTCCTCTTACCACACCAGTTCTTTCATGATTCTGAAGGAAATCGGCTATTTTCTCCTGTAAATCGCTGTTTGAATCTGCTACTATGGCTAATTTTTCTGCAAA
Organism: Roseofilum sp. Guam; assembly: GCF_017746735.1. NCBI lineage: Bacteria > Bacillati > Cyanobacteriota > Cyanophyceae > Desertifilales > Desertifilaceae > Roseofilum > Roseofilum sp. Guam. Next base: position 79,163 of record NZ_JAGHZN010000008.1, read on the forward strand.
ATGTGTCCGCCCCGTATTGGCACTGAAGCAGATGCTTTGTAGTAATTCTTCAGGCTTTAATTCTAAATGAGTTTGGTATTTTGTTGCCAGCTCTCTCAGGGCTGGCTCTGTCTGTGCTGATAAGGACAAAATCTGTTTTGGACGTTCGAGATGGCTATCAACTTTGACTGCTTCTCGGTATTCTTCCAATACAACATGAGCATTAACGCCACCGATCCCAAAAGAACTTAAGCCAGCACGTATCGGGATCTCTTCTCCCGATTCATTTTTTAATCGCTTCCACGCTTGATTTTCCTCTAGCATATAGAACGGAGTATCTTTAAGGTTAATGCGTGGATTTAAGGCTTTGAAGTTCACTATGCGGGGCAGTTTTTTGTGCTTCATTGCTAATAGGACTTTGATTAATCCCGCAATTCCTGCTGCTCCTTCTAAATGCCCAATATTGCTTTTTACTGCTCCTATCCCACAGTAGGGTTTCTCCGTTTTTTCGACTCCATACTGTTGATAAAGTTGTCTGTAGGCTCTTTTCAGGGCATTAATTTCGATCGGGTCTCCCAATGGTGTTCCTGTTCCATGAGATTCTATGTAAGATATTGTATGAGGAGAAATATTGGCTCTGCTATAGGCTGAACGAATGACTTGAGCTTGGGCATAGACATTGGGGGATGTGATCGTTCTGGCTTGTCCTCCGTGATTAATCGCACTTCCTTGAATGACACCATAAATGCGATCGCCATCTTCTATAGCTTTGGTGAGAGGTTTTAATAAAACGACTCCAGCTCCTTCTCCCCTAACATAACCATCCGCATCACTACTAAATGTTCTACATTGTCCTGTGGGCGATAACATGCCCAGTTGACTCATCTGGATGTAGGTTGTTGAAGTAAATAACACGCTCAGTCCACCGACCAATGCCATGTCACATTCTGATTCTTTGAGAGATTTGAGGGCGTAATGAAGAGCAACCAGTGAGCTTGAACAGGCTGTATCTATCGGAATACTTGGGCCGTGTAGGTTAAAAAATGAAGAGATACGGTTGGGAATCATACAAGTCCAAGTGCCTGTTCCACTATGACCTTCTACATTCTCTTGATTTTGGTTCATCAACAAAATAGAGTCATAGTTACATGCCCCGATAAAAACACCGATATCTTTTCCTGAAACTTGAGAGAGTGAGTAACCTGCATCTTCGATACAAGACCAGGTCAATTCCAACATAATTCTATGTTGTGGGTCTACTTTTCCTGCTTCTCGGGGAGAGATGCTAAAAAACTCGGCATCAAACTCATCTATCCCTTCGACTAATCCGCCCCACTTACTGATCGTCTTATTCGGTTGATTAGGAATAGGAGAATAATGCTTTTTTACGTCCCACCTTTGGGGCGGAATTTCACTGATACTATTGACTCCTTTTTCCAAATTTTCCCAATATTGGTTGTAGTCATCAGCTCCAGGAAACCGACAAGCCATACCAATAATTGCAATATCAGCACCATTCTTCTGTTCAATGGAATATTTCATAAACTCAACTGATTCCTGATGCACTGGAAAAACGTTTTGATTTAATTTTCGATCCACATTAGAAGAGCCAACAATACAATGATAACTATAGGATAGCTTCGCTATGGAGTTGCAATTGTATTCTGGATCTTGAGCCACTCTAGCACAAGAACCCCTTTCTCTTCACCTCTTAACAAAAATTAACAATTGATTGTCAAGAAGTATTGACAGAAACTAGAGATTACTTAATTTCAAGGCTAACATGGAATATTTGGGATTAACTTTAGGGCACTGAAGTTACTGCAAATCCCTTGATAATGCTGTCTCCTTTTGATTTAGAGGAACTAACTGTGAGTCCAGAAACTTTAACCCCGACCGATGCCCCCCCAGTTTCAGAAAAAGCTTATGATCCATCAGAGTTTAATCAGTATGTAATGTCTACTTATGGGCGGTTTCCGATCGCCCTAAAACAAGGGAAAGGTTGCCTGGTTTGGGATACTCAAGGTCGAGAGTATTTAGATTTTGTGGCGGGAATTGCCACCTGCACCCTCGGTCATGCTCATCCAGCTTTAGTGGAAACAGTAGTACAACAGATTAGCAAGTTGCACCATGTCTCGAATCTGTACTATATTCCTGAACAAGGGGCATTAGCCCAATGGTTAGTCGAGCATTCTTGTGCCGATCGCGCTTTTTTCTGTAATTCTGGTGCGGAAGCCAATGAAGGTGCGATTAAATTAGCGCGCAAATATGCCCATACGGTATTGCAGATTGAAGATCCGATTATCCTGACAGCAAAAGCGAGTTTTCATGGTCGTACCCTAGCTACTGTTACCGCAACCGGTCAAGCCAAATATCAAAAAGGGTTTAGTCCCCTGGTTCCTGGATTTGCCTATGTGCCCTATAACGATTTTGAAGCCGTAAAAGAAGCGATCTCCTCCCTGGATGCCCCAGAACGGCGTGTAGCTGCCATTTTACTGGAACCTTTGCAAGGTGAAGGAGGGGTGCGTCCTGGAGAATTGGAGTATTTCCTGCGCTTGCGCCAGTTGTGCGATCAGACCGGAATTTTGCTGATTCTGGATGAGGTGCAAGTGGGAATGGGACGTACGGGAAAACTGTGGGGATATGAGAATTTGGGTATCGAACCGGATATCTTTACCTTAGCCAAGGGGTTAGCCGGTGGTATTCCCATTGGTGCTCTGCTCTGTAAGCAGTTCTGCGATGTGTTTGAACCGGGAAACCATGCCAGTACGTTTGGCGGTAACCCCTTTGCTTGTGCCGCAGCACTAACAGTCTGCCAAACTCTGGAGCAAGATCGGTTAATTCAAAATGTGCAAGAGCGGGGTGAGCAACTGCGGAAAGGCTTAAGAGCGATCGCTGCTAAATATCCCCAACTCATTGCAGAGGTGCGCGGATGGGGCTTAATTAACGGCATGGAACTGCAAGCGGAAAGTCCTTTAACCTCGATTGAAATTGTCAAAACAGCTATGGAACAAGGCGTTTTATTGGTTCCCGCAGGGCCGAAAGTAGTGCGCTTTGTGCCTCCGTTAATTGTGTCTGCGGAGGAAGTAGATCGGGCAGTTGCTGAGGTAGACAAAGCGATCGCCAGCCTTGCATAAGCGGAATTTCCTGTAGGGACTTTCTGGCTGGAAAGCCCCTACAACATGCGCATTATCTATAATTGGGTTAGATCTTTTGCATAAGTGGGCAGAAAATCAGTTGTAATACAGTCTAATGCTCATGCACCCATGTATTGCAACCTATCTGCTCTATTCTCTAGCGCGAAGCGCTGTATCCTGTAAGAAGTTCTCTTGTAGATGTCCGAGTCTTCTGTTATGTCACAACAATCTACACGCATTTGTATCCTCGGTGGTGGTTTTGGCGGGTTGTATACTGCCCTACGTTTGAGTGAGTTGTCTTGGGAGGGACAGGAAAAACCAGAGATCGTTTTGATCGATCGCCAAGACCGATTTTTGTTTATGCCCCTATTGTATGAATTGATTACGGGCGAAATGCAGACTTGGGAAATTGCTCCCCCTTATGCAGAGCTGTTGGCAGACACTGGAGTCAGGTTCATCCAAGCAGAGGTCAGTCAAATTAATTTGGAGACTCAAGACGTTACCCTAGACTCAGGACAGTTTCTGCACGGCGATCGCATTGTGTTAGCGTTGGGCGGAGAAACCCCCCTAACTTGGGTTCCTGGATGTCAGGAATATGCCATTCCCTTTCGGACGCTCGAAGATGTCTATCGCCTAGAAGCCTGTTTGGGTACTTTGATCGCATCGGAAGAAGAGGTCATTCGGGTAGCGATCGCGGGCGGGGGCTACAGTGGCGTAGAATTAGCTTGTAAATTAGCCGATCGCTTGGGTGAGCGCGGACGTATTCGTTTAATCGAAAAAGGGGATTGCATTTTAGCCAACTCTCCAGAGTTTAACCGCAAAGCAGCCGAAGCCGCCCTAAAACAAAAAGGAGTGTGGATTGATTTAGAAACCACCATTGAAGCGATCGCCCCTGATTCCATTTCTCTATTGTATAAAGGTCAAGAAGATACGATTCCCGTGAATATGGTGTTATGGACAGTGGGAACCCAAATTCCGCCGAGTATCCAAGGTCTAGAGCTGAAAAAGAATCCTCGCGGCCAGATTACCACGACAGCCACCCTACAGGCGATCGACTATCCCCATTATTTTATTCTGGGTGACCTTTCCGACTGCTGCGATGCTGAGGGTCAAGTCTTACCGAAAACTGCCCAAGCAGCCATTCAACAGGCAGATTATTGTGCCTGGAATATATGGGCCTCTTTATGCGATCGGCCCCTGCTCCCAGTCCGCTATTCTCACCTCGGTGAAATGATGGCTCTTGGTATCGATAATGCCACCTTAACCGGTTTAGGACTTCAGCTCGATGGCCCCCTGGCCCATGTTGCCCGTCGTCTCGTTTATCTCTATCGTCTGCCCACCCTAAACCATCAATTAAAAGTCGCCTTTAACTGGCTTACCCAACCCTTACAAGAGATAATGTTAAATTAGATCATCAAAGGCATCACTATGTCAAAACCAAAGGTTATCTTTTTAGATGCTGTGGGTACGCTCTTTGGAGTACGCGGCAGTGTAGGAGAAATTTATAGCCAATTCGCACAAGGATTTGGAGTTCAAGTTTCTGCCGATCTGATCGATCACACGTTTTTCGAGAGTTTTAAAAAGGCTCCACCAGCCGCCTTTCCAGACATCGATCGTCAAGAGCTACAGTCCCATGAGTTCGACTGGTGGAAGGCGATCGCCTTTGCCACCTTTGAACAATCTGAGGTCATAGATCAGTTTACTGATTTTGATCGGTTTTTCAATGAACTCTATCATTATTTCTCTACCTTCTATCCCTGGTTTGTTTATCCGGATGTGAAAATTGCCCTCTTAAGCTGGAAAAATCAAAATATTGAATTGGGGGTGATTTCTAACTTTGATTCTCGTTTACATAAGGTTCTCAATGCTCTAGGTCTACAGCATTTCTTTCAATCGATTACCATTTCTACAGAGGTTAGTGTAGCTAAACCGAACTCCAAAATTTTCCATACTGCCCTCGCTAAACATGGTTATAAACCGCACCAAGCTTGGCATATTGGCGATAGTTACGAAGATGATTATCTGGGTGCAATTGAAGCGGGTTTTTCCCCCATTTGGCTGCAACGTCAATCCCAACATCCAGAATTATTTAAGGTGGCGAAAGGCAAGGTTTGGTCAGGGTTACAAGCTACGGCTTTCTCTTAGAGATAAATCCGACATTAAGGGAGTTTCTATCTCTTCTTCTTCACTGAAAATATAATCGGAGTCAAAGATAAAAGCATTGTGATGACGAATGACAGAAAATCCTAAGTTCGTGACTGTTTCAGTCTTAAATGTTGCCATAACTAACTCCCATGCTTTCTTATCTGAAACTTCTGGCTTTTGGACAAAAAAGTTCCGCTTGGCAAAAAATAGACGTTCATCTTTGGGCGTAATAATATGGTTGATTTTATGGGTATATTGAATTGGTTTAATATACGTCTGAAGGAACCACTCTTGATTGATTTGCATCAAATAAAGTCGTTCATGCTGTAGCCAACTCATGCGAAATATCATCAACAAAAGTTCAAATCCAAGAGTGTAAGTGAATACATTCTTCTTTTCCTGTGGATCGACAACCAGTTGCAATACAGATTCGAGAAATATTTGCGGTTCACACCGCAAATCGTGAGCAGAATGAATATAAAATTGCCGGATATAAATCCTTAATTGTTTTTCATTCAAGACTCTAGGAATTTGAAAGATCTGTAAATAATGTTCAACTTTTTCTTTGGTTTTTTGATCTTGAACTAATTTAGCGACAATACCATCAGCCGTATATTCATCTAAAAATTCGGCTTGCACTTCTGATGGGGCAGATAGTAATAGATGACACAGAGATAATACATATCTTCTCTGTTGCCAAGACAAGCCTTCAGTCCATTGCCGGGCTTCTGAAGGCAATTGGGAAAGAATTGATTGCATCATGGGTAGGGGCGCGATCATCATATTGAGGAAGAATCTGAGAGAATTCAAGATACAGCGCTTTATGCTGTAAGTAAGTTATACTTAATAGAATCCCGTAAAGGAGTAGGGGAATACCCCCTCAGCTACAGCAGGATTGTTTCCTTCCCCATCTCGTCTTCATCTTCCTTATCTCTCTATCTCTCCATCCCAGGACGATCGCGAAATTTGTTGTAACTCTAGAATATTGCCATCCGGATCTTGGGTAAATAGGGCGGATCGTCCGGATGAACTCAGTTTAAAGTTACACCCATAGGCGATTAATTGTTGCTTCACTTCCTCTAGGGAATCAATTTCAAAGGCAATATGGGCATTGCGCCCCCATTTTTCCGGATTCCATCGGGTAATTTCTACGTCAGGGTGCATCATTAAGTGCAGTTGATAGTGTCCAATCTGATACCAAATACCGGGGAATTTCAGTTGCCGATCGATTTTGGTTAAACCGAGAACGCTACTATAAAAATGTTCGGCTTTGTCTAAGTCAGATACTAAAATAGCGGTATGCAAAGATTGTATAATTTTCATTGATTACCCCAATTGCACAATAGAGACAGCAATTTCGGCGACAAGAGATCTCCCAACCTCACTTTTTTGAGTTGGCGATCGCCAGAAAAAGGGAGATTTAGGGGGATCGAAAGGTACATCATAGCAGAAGAAAGTGCTGTAATTCTAACCGAGTTGGCGTTGAATCCAACGGCGGAAATCTTGGATGAGGTCTAAATATGCTTGGTTACCCACTTGGGCTAAAAATTGGCTGATTTCAGTCATATCAATACCAGGAAAGGCTAAACTTTCTTGGGTTAACTGATACTGGCGATCGCTCAATACATAAATCTCAAAGGACTCACCATCATAACGCCAAATCTCGGAGACTCCTAATTGAGCATAAATGGGTAGACGGTTCATGGAACTGCTGGTGATGTCAATTTCAATGACTAAATCTGGCGGAGGATCGATCGCCAAATCAATCCGATTTTTCCCCTCGATAGTGCTTAAGTTTTGGATATAAAAGCACTCATCTGGTTCTGCACCACTAACATCTGGGTGTTTTAAGGTGATTGAACCCAGGGGTTCGATGTTCAGGGTTAACTCTTCGGCTAGAGTTTCTACAAACCTGCCGATAACTCGTTTGTACCGTTCATGTTCGAGGGAAGGAGCCATGATTTGCAATCTGCCGTGATAGTATGTTAGCCGTAAACGGCGATCGCTCAATTCTTGCAGTAAGCGATCGTAAGTCTGCCAACTAATACCGGACAAGTGAATTAATTCTCTAGGGGGAGCCAGGGAAGTCATATCAATTAAAAATTCAATTAAAAATTAAAAAAGGGTCTGGGTCGTTGGTGGGCAGGAGAAGAAGCCATATTATTCAACGTCTAAAACCCTTACCCTGCGCACCCTACAATGATTGACTTAGTTGTTAGTCGGTGTTGTCCACCAGGCGATCGCATAGGGTTGCGCTGCCTCATTCACCTGCTGACGATAGTAGACGCGAATTTTATACTTGCCTGCGTGGGGAATGCGATAAAATACATGTTCTACACTATCAACCTCACTGATCGAAGACCAAATACTATCGCGTACATCCGTAGACTCAGCGGGCATCAGAAATACATCTAAATTATTCAGTCCCCGGTCTTCAAAGGTTTCTCCAATATCATACGCCTCATTTTGATTGTGGTCTTGAAGTTCTACTAAACGATTCCAAGCGAGGGTAACACTGAGCATACTCCCCTGTTGTAAGGGTTCTTGCAAAATATAATCCTGATAGCTGCCAGCGTTCTCAATTTGGTCATAATTCCAACCCATTGCCGGAACTGGATTCTCTGGAGTCCACTGACCGGCACTAAACTGTTCATAAGCACGACTGGCATTTAAATGACCTGCCCCCATTTGAATATCCAGGGGAATGCGGGCATCATGATAGGCTTCTGAAGTGAGCCAAGACTGATGCTGTTGATTGTACAAGGTGCGTGACATGCCCAGATTGAAGCCATTGCCCAAATCTTGAATCTTATCGGCACTATTGAGTAATACGGCTTTCATGACCTCTTGCTGACGAGCGTCGATTGTCCATGGGGGACTAAGCTCGGATTTTAAGGGATCGGCTTTCACCTGAGCCAATTGGCGATCGCCATATTCTTGTAATAATGCTACCGTTGCTGTTGCATGGGGAGCGGCAAAACTCGTGCCACTCGAATACCCTACTGTACCATCTAAATTAATTAAAGGAACCTGATGACCTGGAGCAACCAAACCAATGGAGCGCCGATTATTCGTATTGGTTTCGTAGCCAATAATCCGACTGGGATTACCCAAACTTGGATCGCCAATATTGGCAAAATCAATTTTAGAATAGCGATCGTTGTAAAGCTTCGAGAATGCCACCGTCACCCCATTGTAGGTATCCGTAGGAATGGAAATGCCTCCTCGACCCTGATTCCCGGCAATCACATAAAACACATTATGCACCCGTGCCGACCAATCAATACATTGGGTTAACAGTGCATTCCCATCCAGTAGAGGATTCGGCCGGGGGTCTTGATTCAAAGATTCTCCAAAACTAAAATTAATTGCCCGCAAATCGCCACTATTTTGCATCGCCAGATGTTGAGAAGCGAGGCATTCCTCTGCTTGGCCGCTGCGTCGTAAAGAACCGACAGCCGTGGAATACAGCCGCGCATCCGGAGCTACTCCAGGATACTGTTTATTCGAGCTAATCATCACACTGGCTACATTTTGGGCATGGGGGTCAACATGCTTATTGTGTTCGGCAAAGGCATCTCGAAAAAACACCCGCATGGGGCTGATGGGCTGATTCGAGTCAATTTTCTTATCGATGCCAAACATCCCAGGACGACCGATTTCCACTTGACCAATGGCGATCTTTTTCCCCGTTAAGTTATACGGTAAATCATGCAAGTTTTGAGCCTCAATTCCTGCATCTCCCACTGAGGAGCGCAGCAGGGGAAAAGCAAAGACCGGAATGCCCAACCCAGAAATCGCTAGGGTAAATAGTACGAATCTTAGCTTGTGGATCATCGGTTATGACTCCTATGGATGGGTAGTGTGGCTTTTTTGATGGTTAATCCCTAATTTACCAATTGATTTTGGCGATCGCACTTTTGTCTGCCCTCCACAACTCGCTTACCCCCTTAGCAGGTGACTCATACCCATGGACTGACTTCTGCCAGGAACCAAATCAGTCACAAAAATCAGCTTCTGGACTCGCTCGATCCGGATTTTTCCGTCTGCCAGTGAAGAAAAGAACTAAGTATCTAGGCCTAGGTTAGGGAGCGTGAGAGAATAGGGCAAACCTAAACCGGGCAGAAAAAGCGCTTTTAAGATTACGGGTTATCTATGACCCATAAGCAGAGCAAAAGCGCCTATGATATTCTCCAATGATAGTGTGTTGTGTGGAGTGTTCTTAAAAATGGTTCAATCTTTATCCAAACCTCAAACGCCGATCGCCAGTAGTCCAGAAATTTCACCCCTCAATCCCCTCTGGAACCCGCTCAATTTACCTCCTTCTCGCCTATTTGGGACGGATGGCATTCGGGGAAAAGCTGGGGACTTGCTCAATGCTCCCTTTGCACTTCAGTTGGGATTTTGGGCGGGACACGTTTTGCGTCCTCAAGGGATCAGTTCTGGCATTGTGATTTTAGGCCAAGATTCACGGAATTCTAGTGATATGTTGGCCATGTCCCTGTCCGCCGGATTGACGGCAGCAGGGCTAGAGGTCTGGAATGTTGGATTGTGTCCGACTCCTTGTGTTGCCTATCTGACGGCAGAGACAGAGGCGATCGCCGGTATTATGATCTCAGCCAGCCATAATCCCCCCGAAGACAACGGTATCAAGTTTTTTGGCTCAGATGGTACAAAATTATCTCAAACGGTTCAGGGACACATTGAGGCGGCGCTCAGAGGACAATCACACCCCCATACCAGCACTCCTCACTGGGGACAACATTATCATCGCCCTGAATTGCTCAAACAGTATGCAACTGCTTTACATCAACCGTTGGTCAACACCCTGGATTTACAGGGAATGCGAGTCGTTTTAGATTTAGCGTGGGGGGCTGCGGTTCCCGTTGCGCCTGGGGTATTTGAAGATTTGGGAGCAGAGGTGATCTGTTTACACAACCGAGCAGACGGCGATCGCATTAATGTTAACTGTGGTTCGACTCATCTGGCTTCCCTGCAAGCAGCGGTTCAAGAACATAACGCTGACCTGGGATTTGCCTTTGATGGGGATGCTGACCGGGTGATTGCCGTAGACTCCGAGGGCAGACCGGTAGACGGCGATTATATTCTCTATCTCTGGGGATGTACTCTGCATCATGCCCAACAACTCCCCAACCAAACCATTATCTCCACTGTGATGGCGAATTTAGGCTTTGAAAATGCTTGGGCAAAACTGGGGGGTAAACTCGTACGGACTGCGGTGGGAGATCAGCATGTTCATGCAGAAATGGTAAAAAGTGGGGCCATGCTCGGTGGCGAACAATCCGGTCATATTCTTTGCCACCATTACAGTTTAACCGGAGATGGTCTACAAACCGCCCTGCACCTATCTGCCATTGTCCGTCAGTCGGGAACGAGCCTCACTGACTTGGTCAACCAAAGTTTCCAACCCTATCCCCAACTGCTTAAAAATGTACGGGTGGAAGACCGCCATACTCGTTTGAATTGGCATACGTGCCAACCCCTGCAAGAGGCGATCGCCCACGCGACTGAAGCCCTGGGAAACCAAGGCCGAATCCTGGTTCGAGCCTCCGGGACTGAACCCGTCGTTCGGGTAATGGTGGAAGCGATTCAAGATAATTTAGCCCTCCATTGGACAGACAACTTGGTGCAAGCCGTACAGCGCCATTTAGTATAGAAAAAAAGGGAGTCTGATGCTCATATCATTTCCCTATGAGCCTGCACTTCATCGCCAGACTCCCTAAATCTTCTCCTGCTGTATACTCTGAAATCGTTAGGATGGAAATTAGTTGATTTTTTTACGATATTGATCGGGGGGAATCCCATGGGTTTTCCGAAAACTATTTGTGAAATGAGCTTGATTAGAAAAACCCGTCTCTTGAGCAATATCGACTAATGGTTTCTTAGAATTTTTCAATAAGCTCTTTGCTCTCTCAAGTCTTTGCTCAATGACAAACTGATGAACAGATTGACCAACAGACTGCTTGAACATCAGACATAAATGATTAATACTGACATTACAAGCAGAAGCAATCGCCGCTAAACGCAAGTCTTCACCCAAGTTATCTTGAATAAAATCAATCGCACAAGAAACATAGGCATTGTCAGGTTTCAGAAGTGTTGTCGTTTCTCTAAGCTTTGCACTTGAGTGATGCATCACTAAATACATCGCCAAACTATGAGTTAAGGTATCAATATAGGTTCTGGCATAAGGTGAACCGGATTCTAACTCTGCCAACAATTCTGTTACTACCGAAGAGAGAAAAGGTATACTCAATACTTTATGTTCAATCAAATAGACAGAATCTGGATCGCCTTTCACAAGATCTTGGCTGCATTCCTTGATTAATGAAGGAGGAATAAATAGATTGGCTGCGGAAAAAAGACTCAGCCATCGCCAATGGCGTGAATAACCTGCGGGCGTAATTGCAATATCACCTTGGTATAAAACCCGTTGCCTAGGATAGTTGTCCTGCCGGCTTTCATACTGAATCTTGGGACATAAACTCATAAAGAGAATATTCTCAGCTAATCCAGGTACATCGACTTCTCCTCCGGGTGGTAAAGAAAATTTGAGCAAAGTAATGTCTTGCCAACCTGCTAATTCACTATTTTGAGCTGGAGTGTGAGGAACTTGGTGGATAAATTGCTGAATTGAGATCAAGTCGGATGCTGACATGGTAGGCATTTACAAAAACTCACTATGATTGTCGTGCTTTTTTGAAAGACAAAGATTTTTCTTAATCGTAAGTTTGTATTTGACATAGATATCACTCATTTCTTAGAGAGATCCCTAAGTATGACTATCCATAACGCTTTTGCCGAACCGTTGACCCCTGATAATGCGGCAATGATCTTGATTGATCATCAAGTCGGTCTTTTCCAGTTTCTGCCTTCGGTGGAGCCACTTAAGCTAAAAAATAATATTATTGCACTTGCTAAAGTTGCCAAGCGTTTTAGCTTACCCACCTTGTTAACCACCAGTTGGCCTCAAGGCCCTAACGGTCCAACTATGCCAGAGTTGGTTGACCTATTTCCAGATCAGGAAATTATCGATCGCGATACGGTAAAATTTTGGGATCATGCTCCTTCTGTTGCTGCCATTGAAAAGATGAATCGTCAGAAGTTAATTATTGCAGCCCTAGATACGACCACTTGTCTTGCTTTTGCAGCCATTTATGGTGTGCAACAAGGTTACGATGTCTATGCTGTAGTGGATGCATCTTCAACCTTTGATCTGTTAAATCAACAGGCGGCGATGATGCGGATGTCTGCTGCCGGTGTAGTCGTCACCACTTGGGTTCCGGTGTTAGCTGAACTGGCGAATAACACCGTTAAGAATGGTTTTCATATTGCTGATTTACTGGCGGAACATACTGGCAGCTACCAGGGTGCTTGGAATAACTTTGTTACAACTTCTAAAACAGCCGATCTAGTGCAATCGCAGTTAGATGAAGCACGGAATACGGCCAGATAAGATCCGATCGAACCGAATGAGAATGTAATAGATAAAACACCAGCCCATAAATTCAGAGGCTGTTTTTAATGCTCAATCAATGCCCATCAATAATTGTCTACCTGTGAAGTGACCCTTGATATCATGTTTATTGATTTGCTCTCCCCGTTCCAACTGGGTCAATATACCCTCAATAATCGAATGGTGATGGCTCCCATGACTCGTCTACGGGCTATCAACTCAATTCCAACACCTTTGATGGCAGAGTATTATGCCCAAAGAGCTTCGGCTGGTTTAATTGTCACTGAATGCACGATGGTTTCTCCATTGAGCAATGGATACATCAATTGTCCTGGCATCTATTCTTTACAGCAAGTTGAAGCTTGGAAACAAATTACAGAAGCTGTTCATGCCAAAGGAGGTCAAATATTTCTACAGTTATGGCATAGTGGACGAGTCGCTCATCCCTCGCTATTAAACGGAGAAACACCGATTGCCCCCAGCGCTATCGCCGCCAGAGGAACACTCCATACCCCCATTGGCAAGGTTGCTTTTGAAAAACCACGGGCGCTTAAAACAGAAGAAATTTCTAACCTTATCGAACAATTTCGCCAGGGAGCTGAATACGCTCAACAAGCGGGATTTGATGGGGTTGAACTTCATGCTGCATTTGGTTATTTGATCGATCAATTCTTACAAGATGGCTCTAACCAACGGAGTGATCAATATGGGGGATCGATCGAAAATCGTGCCCGTTTTCTCTTAGAAGTAGTTGATGCAACGACAAAAGTCTGGGGAGATAATAAGGTAGGGATTAAACTCTCACCAAGCAACACATTCTATGGAATGTTAGATTCCGATCCAAAGCGTACTTTTACTCATGTCTTAGAGGCTCTTAACGACTATGCCCTAGCTTATGTTCATTTGATGGAGCCAAATGAGGTTGATTTGCAAACTCGCGAGGTTTTAAATCCTGTTCTACCTATGTTTCGGCCAGTGTATAAAGGCTATTTAATCACGAATGGGGGCTATACTAAAGAGTCTGGTGATGCGGTCATTAAGTCTAACCAGGCGGACTTAGTTTCGTTTGGCAAATTATTTATTGCTAATCCTGATTTGCCCTATCGCTTTAAACATGATGCTGATTTGAATGAACCCGATCCTAAAACATTCTATGGTCGGGGAGTTGATGGGGCTGAAATTGGCTATATTGACTATCCAGCGGCTCCCTAGAGCGCTTTGCTTAAATCCAATCTACGCTAAAATTCACCTTCAAGGATGAATTTTTCCTGCTCTGAATTTTCAAGCATGAAATCTCGAATAGCTTCTAGCATGGTAATAAATCACTTATTATCGCCATGCTTATCGGATTTTTTTAGGAGTTGTATTTGACGATCTATCTTGTCAATGTCATCTCTAGTTAATATAAGCACATCTCCAGGCGAATATGAGGTACAGCTTGAAGCCTTAGAACCTAAGCCATACAAGCTATTGCAAAGCAAGCCTATTGCCTAGCGCGAAGCGCCTATACATCTAAGTATCTATGAGGCAGCACGGGCAAGATAACTCCGGTATTGCAGGTGTCATTCAATAACTACCAGATACCACTCTAGAGAATAGATCGGATTAATTATAATCTTGTACCATCTGTTCCAGAAACTCCATGACTTCATCGCACCATTCCACCCATTCTCGCTCGTAACGGATACCTCGGCGTAAGGTAAGATAGCGGAAGCGATCGCCGACAGAAGGATTCTGGCAATCTTGATAGAGGATTTCTTTTTCTAAATAATGTTTTAATTGAAGCTCGTGAATCTCCTTGCGATGCTTTATTTCACGGATAAGTAATTTGCGATTACCATAAGGTCCAGCTAACACTTTCACCAGTAAATCTTCTCGAATGGGTGTCGGAGTCGTCGGTTCTGCAAACCAGCGTAATAACTGCACTTTCCCTTCAGCCGTGAGGTGATACACTTTCTTATCCGGTTTTCCAGGTTGGATAATAGTTTCATAATTAACCCAACCTTGATCCTCCATTTTGCTCAGTTCCCGATAAATTTGCTGTTGACTGGCTTTCCAAAAACAACTCACTTGCTCGTCAAATTGTTTACTGATGTCGTAACCACTTTGAGGAGCATGGGCAAGCACGGTCAAAATTGTGTGAGCAAGGGCCATAAATTTCGCATTGACATATCCAATAAGTTGAGTATAACCTGAAAGAGAATAGGCAACAAGTTGAATATCACTTTGTTGTACAGAAGAGGATGGGAGGCGAACATGAGTGCTGATTTTTCCGATTCATCGAAGAGCTTATCAGAGTCAGTTGTATTAATAACGGCTGAACACAATAAAGATTCTGAGGATGGTATCGCCACAGTAGATCGCCCACCACCCAAGCGGTGGCGATGGTTAATCGTCTTGTTACTCTTGCCTTTGGGGGTGTTTTTAGGGCGATCGCTCTTAAATCGTTCTCCAGTCAGCCAGGCAGAACCGATCATTGAAGAAAAACAATCACTACCTGTACAAACCGAAAGTGCAGAACTGATTTCTAGCTATACTATTAAACGAAGTTATACCGGTGAAATTGTCGCCCGTCGCCGGAGTGAATTGGGTTTTGAGCGATCGGGAACGGTAATTAACCTGTTTGTTGATGAAGGCGATCGCATCAGTACTGGTCAAGAAATAGCCCAGTTAGATATCCGTACCCTAGAAGCCGAGCGTCAACAACTCCTGGCTCAGAAAGCGGAAGCCAGCGCTACTCTGCAAGAACTTCGCAACGGTGCGCGACCGGAAGATATTGCTGCTGCCCGCGCTGCTGTGTCTGAAATTGAACAACAACTGTTCCTCGCCCAACGTAAAACCGAACGACGTAGAGAACTATATTTAGAAGGGGCAATTTCCCGGGAAGATTTCGATTTAGAAGAGTCTAATGCTTCAGCTTTAAGCTATCGCCTCAATCAAGCGCAAAGCGATCTAGATGCTCTGTTAGCTGGAACTCGGACAGAACAAATAGCCGCTCAAGTGGCGCGAGTGCAACAGTTAGAAGCCAGTTTGCAAAGTTTAGAGGTAGAGGTGAGTAAAAGTGTGATTCGCGCTCCCTTTGATGGACGAGTGAGCGATCGCTTCATGGACGAAGGAAGCGTAGTTAGTCCCGGAACTCCGGTTATTGCACTGATTGAACAAGGTAGCTTAGAAGCGCGCATTGGGGTTCCCAGCAACACCGCCAATGAACTCAGAATTGGTGCAAACTATCCCATTCAAGTCGCGAACCAATCCTATCCTGCCACCCTCACCACCCTACTTCCAGAACTCGATAGCGCCAGTCGCACAGCTACTGCGGTTCTCGAATTTTCCCCCAATTTTGACCTTAGAGTAGGCGAAACTGCCCAATTGCTCTGGAATGAAACCCAACCCATACAAGGCTTTTGGGTTCCTTCCACTGCACTGCTGCCTGGCGATCGCGGATTATGGTCAATTTACGTCCTTGGTGAATCGCAAGGAAATAATCTTTACAGGGTGGCTCGTCGAGATATCGAAGTTCTGCATACGGAAGGCGATCGCACCCTTGTTCGCGGAACCCTGCAAAGCGGAGATCGAATCATCACCAGTGGAACCCATCGCATCGTCTCCGGACAAAAAGTGAGTATCAATTAAGAATTCGGGGAACAGGCAATAGGCAATAGGCTTTCTGTTGTTCAACATCCCATCCCCGTGTCTGGAGTGTCCCCGCGTCTGCCCCATTCCCCATTCCCTCCCCCACTTCCCCATGATTTTCTATCGCAATAAACAACTCCTCATCCTCTCCTTAATCCTCATCATTGTCTGGGGAATTTCTTCCTTCTTTACCTTACCGCGAATGGAAGACCCTCAACTTGTTCAACGGTTTGGATCGGTGACCACTTTCTTGCCCGGAGCTACACCCCAAAGAGTTGAATCCTTAGTCACTGAAAAAATAGAACAGGAACTGCAAGAAATTGAAGAAATTGATATTTTAGAATCCACATCAACTACCGGTTTATCCTTTATCAATATTGACCTTAAAGAAAATATTATCGATGTCGATCCCGTTTGGTCAAAAGTACGGAGTAAACTAGAAGATGTTTCTGTGGAGTTACCAGCAGGGGCGAGCGATCCAGAATATCAAGATACCGATCCTTCTGCTAATGCCTTAATTTTGGGATTAACCTGGGAACTTGAGACCGAACCGAATTATACAATTTTACGTCGCCTAGCTGAAGGACTAGAAGACGAATTACGGACTATTCCGGGAACGGATACAGTGGATATTTTCGGTGTGGCCGAAGAAGAAATTCAGGTGGATGTTAATGCAGTAGACTTGACACAATTGGGCTTGACTCCTCAAGAATTAGCTCAACAAATTCTAGCCAGTGATGCGAAGGTTTCAGCCGGACAATTTCGCAGCAGTGAAACAGAATTATTATTTGAAGTCGATAGTGAATTAGACTCCTTAGAACGGATTCGGCAAATTCCCATTCAATTGGGCAATCAAGGGCAAATTACCCGACTTGGAGATCTTGCCCAAGTGACCAAAGGATTAGAAGATCCGCCCACAGAATTAGCGATCATTAATGGTTATCCTGGAGTTTCTGTGGCGGCAAAAGTGGAATCTGATTATCGTGTCGATCTTTGGACAGAAGATGCTCTGACTCGGTTGCAAAGTTATCAGGATAACCTATCCGATGGCATCGGTTGGGTGACCATTTTGGATCAAAGTAAATACGTGCAACAGCGCTTAGATGGTGTGATCCGTAACTTGATCCTCGGATCTTCTCTGGTTATTCTTGTCTCTCTGGCGATCTTGGGTTGGAAATCAGCCTTAATTGTTGGTTCAGCTTTACCCCTGGCGACATTAATGGTGTTTGGGTGTATGAAGATTTTAGAGATTCCCTTACATCAGATGTCCATAACCGGGATTATCATTGCCTTGGGGTTGCTGATTGATAATGCGATTGTGGTGGTAGATGAGGTACAGATCCGCTTGCAGGAAGGAAAAGCACCCGGTAAAGCTGTGCAAGAAACGGTGAACCATTTGTTTATTCCTCTGCTGGCTTCTACTCTGACGACGGTGTTAGCGTTTGTACCCATCGCGACTTCTCCGGGGGGGACAGGGGAGTTTATTGGGGCAATCGGCATGACCGTAATTTTAGCGATTATTAGTTCTCTCTTTTTATCTTTAACAGCGATCGTAACTCTGGTGGGGCGGTTGCACTATTGGCAGCCTCTCCCCCAAAACTGGGGTTGGTTGCAACATGGGTTTAGCCATCCATGGTTGGATAAGGTTTATACGATAACTTTAAATCAACTGTTTCGCTTCCCCTGGTTGACGATTGGTTTGGCGATGATTTTGCCCATTTGGGGCTTTTCCCACTTTGCGACGTTAGAGCAGCAATTTTTTCCCCCGACGAACCGTAATCAGTTCCATATTGAGTTTGAGTTACCTTCGCAAACGGCGATCGCCGAAACTCATCGGCAAATTCTGAGAGCGCGAGATTTAATTTTGACCTATCCTCAAATTGATGAGGTGCAATGGTTTCTCGGTAAAAGCGCCCCAACTTTTTTCTATAATGTGGTTGCCAATCGGGAAAATGCGTCCCAGTATGCCCAAGGGATTGTACAGTTAAACTCGACGGAAAATTTACGGCAAACGATTCAACAGTTGCAACAGGATCTCGATGCCACGTTTCCAGAAGCACAGGTGCTCGTGAAACAATTAGAACAGGGACCGCCCTTTGATGCGCCGATCGAGTTGCGCTTGTATGGCTCAGATTTAGGGGAGTTGAGACGGTTGGGGAATCAATTGCGGGCGGAGTTAAGCCAAATTGAAGATGTAATTCATACCAGTGCAGATTTAACGGAAGCCTTACCCAAATTGGCGCTAACCGTGGATGAAGTGCAAGCGCGTCGGGTAGGCTTGGATAATCAGGCGATCGCCCAACAACTCGATAGCAATTTGCAGGGTTCTGTCGGCGGTTCGATCCTGGAAGCAACGGAGGATATTCCGGTACGGGTACGGGTATCCAATAGCACTAGAGGAAATCTGGATCGGGTGTCGGCGTTGAATTTGGTGGCTCCTCAAACGGGTGAAACCCTTCCCCTCGATAGTTTGGCGACAGTGAACTTTGTGCCAGATGTAGCCACGATTGCCCGTTACAATGGGGAACGGATTAACACAGTGCAAGGGTTTATTACGGCTGGAGCCTTACCTGATACTGTATTACAGCGATTTGAAAACCATCTGAAGGAGATTAACTTTCAACTTCCTCCTGGGTATCGAATCAGCTATGGAGGCGAAGCCGATGCACGGGGAACCGCGATCGCCAATTTATTCTCAACAGTAGGCGTTTTGGCAATTCTGATGTCAGCCACCCTGATATTATCCTTTAACTCCTTTCGGTTAGCCCTCGTCATTGGAACCGTGGCGATCGCTGCGGTAGGATTAGCCCTATCTGCACTCTGGGCATTTAATGCCCTATTTGGGTTTACCGCAATTTTAGGTACATTAGGATTAATTGGTCTTGCGATTAATGATTCGATTGTCGTTTTAGCCGCCTTGAGAGAACATCCAGAAGCTCGCTATGGTAATCGTAAAGCCACGGTTTCAGTCGTCTTCAAAGCCACACGCCATGTGATTGCCACCACGTTAACGACCATAGTGGGATTCATACCCCTGTTACTCGATCCTACTGGATTTTGGCCGCCCTTAGCGATCGCGATCGCCGGGGGATTAGGCGGTGCAACCCTACTCGCCTTATACTATATTCCCTCAGTCCATCTCTTACTCTATCGCTCCCGATCCAAAATTCCCCATCTTATCGCGCGAAGCGCTGGGGAATAGGGAATGGGGAACAGGGGCATATAGAGCGAAGCACTAATTCCCTAACATTAACACTTCCAAGTTAAAGTATTCGGATCGAACTGACACACTTTAGGAAATTCAGTCTCCATAGAAATAGAAGGCAACGTCGAACCATCCGGAAGAATAGGGAGACGAGAAGGGCAATGATCCAGAGTTTGCTCAATCCGATTAGTTTGAGTTTGAGCAATCCTGGCAATATCCACCCAAGTATTGAGAAAATTCACCACTTGATTGGCTGAAGAAGGCAATGTAGGAGTATACGAATTATTTCTGTTTAAAGCATTAACCTGAGCTTGAATTTGGGGAATCTGATCGATCCATTGGCCTAAATAATTAGCATAGTCTTGGGGATTATCAGAAGTCGGTGGACAAGTCCGGGTGAAAACCTCTGTCGTTTGCAGCAAGATATTGAACACAGGACAAATTTGGTTATCCCGACAGGAAAACCCTAGGGTTTGCGCTGAGGCTGAAGGGTTAAAGATTAGGCTGCTTAAGGTTAGACTGCCGAGGGTAAGAAACCAAGCCGGTTTGGGTATGGGCAACATTTGAGTATTCTCCAAATTAAATCCATCACTGTTAGGTATAATGACACATCCTTTTTAATTGATACTTTGATTTTAACGGGTACAGATGGCGATCGGGTAAAATAGAGTTGGATCTTTTTATTCAGATATATGATTAATATATACGCTTACGCAGGTAAATCCGAAAATATTAAAGTTTTTGTTCGATGAATATTAAGCAAGTTTTAGTTATTGGCTTTGGAATCATTCTCAGTACTGTTGGGGTTAGCACTATTGCCTCAGTTTATATGCAAGGGTTTTTACGGGATACTGAGGATTGGGTCGTCCATACTTACGATGTTCAACTGCGACTAAAAGGGATTGAGAAAAATCTCGTCGATGCAGAAACTGGTCAAAGGGGATTTATCTATACTGATGACGAAACTTTTTTAGAACCCTACAAACTGGCCACTCAAACGTTAAGCACAAACTTTGATATCTTAGAAGATCTGATTTCTGACAACTCAGAGCAAGTCATTAATCTACACAATATCAGAAATATCTCTCAAGAAAAACTAGATGAACTAGCGCAAACCATTCAACTCAAAAGAGACGATCAAGAAGAGGAACTGTTGCGTTTAGTGAAATCAAAAAAAGGCAAAATAATTATGGATTTAATCCGAGCGGATCTAGAGAATATGATCGATATTGAAAATCAAATTCTTGATGAAAGGTTAAAACAGTTATCTATTGCTTATCAACTTATTGATTTACTCCATGTAGGAACTTTAGTTATTGTCCTACTGATGGGGGTTGCGACTATTATTTGGATGAATAAAATTGCAGTAGATCCGATCAGTAAAATATCGAATAATATTGCCAATTCTTCAAGTCAAATTTATAGGAGTATTGAAGAACAGGAGAAAATTGCTCAACAACGAGCGATTTTTATCAATGACACAACTACAACTGCTAATGAATTGGGGGTATCTTACACTCAGTCAGCAGAGCAGTCAGAGCTGGAAAATACGTCAGCTCAAGAAACACTCACCATATTAGAAACAGGTAAAAATGCTGTGGAGAACATTCGCCTAGAAGTGATAAATGTTCAGGAACAGGTGGAACTGATGGCCAATAAAATCATGGAATTGACTAAGCAAATCGATCAAATTGGCGAGGTTTCGGATGTGGTTCGCAGTATTGCCGATCAAACGAATATGTTGGCGTTAAATGCTTCTGTGGAAGCGGTAAGAGCTGGAGATAGTGGGAAGGGCTTTTCCGTCATTGCTGTCGAAATTCGTAAGCTGGCCGATCAAAGTCGAGAATCTACGGTCAACATCAATGATTTGGTTATAGAAATTCAAAAAGCTATTCATGGAACAACTCAAATTACTCAACAAGGTAAAGAGAGTGTGAAAAGTTGTTTTAGAATTGCTCAGGACACAACCCAGACGTTTGAACATGTGAACAATTCAGTTACAAATGTAGTTCATAGTAACCAGCAAATTACCTTGAACTTAAAACAACAGCTAATTGCCGTCGAACAGCTTATTGAGTCGATTACTAGCATCAATGCTGGGGCAAAGGATAATGCCAATTCTATGACACAGATCAGTGAGGGTATCCAACAGTTGAATGGTGTGGCATTGGAGTTGAAGAAAATTGTTTAAACGGACTGCTTCGTAAGCTATGGCTAGAGTGCGAAGTGCCATATCACTTTTAGAACGAACAGAGGAAATTATGGGGGGATCTCGACTAGATTGACGTGATCGCTATTTACCCTAGGCAAAGAGTATGTTATCTGTAGTATAATTAAGCCATATTAAAGGGTTGTCAGGTTATGGTAAGAATACTCCTAACCCTAGCGGTTCTAGGGACGTTGGTGGCACTTCTCGCGTCCATCGTCATTGGCTCATATAATTCTTTAGTTAAGTTACGCAATCGATATAAGAATGCTTTTGCCCAGATTGATGTGCAGTTGCGCCGCCGTTATGATTTGATTCCCAATTTGGTGGAAGCGGTGAAGGGGTACATGAAGCACGAGCGGGAAACCTTAGACGCTGTGATTCAAGCTAGAAACGCGGCGGTAAGTGCCACGTCCCAAGCTTCTCAAGCACCAGGCGATCCGACTGCGATGCAGACGTTGGGCAATGCAGAGGCAACACTGACGGGATCGTTGGGGCGGTTGTTTGCCCTAGCCGAAGCCTACCCAGATCTGAAGGCAGATCAAAATATGGCTCAGTTGATGGAAGAGTTGCGATCGACGGAAAATAAAATTGCCTTTGCTCGCCAGGCGTTTAACGATGGGGTGACGCTCTACAATACCAAGCGTGAGGAGTTCCCCAGTAATACGATCGCCAATTTGTTTAATTTTCGGGCAGCACAGTTGCTGAAAGAAACCGATCCCAATGTAAAAAATGCGCCGACTATTTCGTTTTAGAAAACGATAGGTTTTATTGTGTTGTTTTGTTGGTTGGTTACTATGTCTTCCAAGTATTCAAGAAAAAGAAGAGATGATTTAGCCAGACATTGCCACCAAATGTTAATGGAAAATAAGACTAAAGAAGAAGTTTTAACTTACCTCAAGGAAATAGGTTGCTCGCTCTCTTTTTCATTTTCAATTTGGGGAAAAGCTAATAATCTATCTTTTGATGAAGCACGAACACAAGTATTAGGAAGTAAAACTTGGGAAAATGAAAGAAGTGATGCTATAGACTTTCACAATCAAGCTATGGATATGCTGGATACATTATGCGCCCTAGAAAACGATGAACTTTTTTGAACATCAAGAGCAGGCACAGCGGAAAACCGTTTATCTAATTTTCTTGTTTGCGATCGCCATTATCAGCATGATTTTGGCAATCTATGCTGTGGTAGCGATCGTTATCTATATAGAATCGCAAACCGGGCAATGGCTCTTTTCTCCAGAGATCTTATCAATCGTTGCCTTCAATGTATTGCTCATTGTCGGGTTGGGTAGTGGCACAAAAATCCTTCAGTTGCGAGGTGGAGGTAAAGTCGTTGCCTCTAGTCTGGGTGCGCGTTTGGTTCATCCGGGCACTCACGATAAATTGGAGCGACAACTACTCAATGTCGTCGAAGAAATGGCGATCGCCTCCGGAAACTCCATTCCTCCCGTCTACATCATGGATCGTGAATCCGGTATCAACGCCTTTGCTGCCGGGTTTACCGTTAATGATGCCATCATTGGCGTAACCAAAGGCTGCTTAACAGAACTGGAGCGGGATGAACTTCAAGGCGTAATTGCCCATGAATTTAGCCATATTATTTATGGCGATATGCGCCTCAATTTATATCTGATAGGAGTCCTCCAGGGGATTTTATTGATTCACATTATAGGGCGACAAATATTATACATGATTTCTAATGGCCCTAGAGTGAATCGAAAAAAGCAAGGTCTCATCATTATTGCCAGTATCGCCATTTTAGCTATTGGATATATCGGCTTTATCTGCGGACGAATGATTAAAAGCGCCATCTCTCGTCAGCGAGAATTTTTAGCCGATGCTTCTGCCGTCCAATTAACCCGCAATCCCCAGGGACTTGCCAACGCTCTGCGTAAAATTGGAGACTTAAGAGATGGCTCCCAAATCAGGACTCCCAGAGCCGAAGAAGCCAGTCATTTATTTTTTGGAGAAGCCATCAGCAGCTTTGATAGCCGCCTCTTTGCCACCCATCCCCCCCTAACCGAGCGGATTGAACGCTTGGAAAATTTGCCCACTGGCACATTACAAGGGGATGCTCCCCCACCCGCACAGGAACGAACCGCCGCTCTAGAATCACCAGAGACTCCAGGAATTAGTGGATTGCAAGGTGGATTACAAAGTGGATTGCAAAGTGGATTGCAAGAGACAACCATCCATGTCGATCTAGCATCAATTGTAGAGGAGATTGGCAACACGGACAGCGCCCATCTCAACTATGCCCAATCCTTGGTGGGGCAACTGCCAGAACGGATCAAAACAGCACTCACAGGCGAGCGCGGTTGTCAGGCGATAATTTATGGACTATTCTTAAACTCACAAAACAGAGAGATTAGGCAGAAACAAATTGCCCACCTAAAAGCCACCGAACCCTCAGAAATCCTCAATCGTCTTTGGAAGATTGTCGTCTGTTTTGAAGACTTAAATCCTCGCTACCGTTTACCCTTAATTGATTTAACCATTCCCGTACTCAGACAGCTCTCCACTGACCATTATCAACATTTGAGTCAACAACTGCAAACCCTGATTAATACGGGCGGAAAACTATCCTTATCAGAATACACTCTACAAGCCGTTTTATTCCATCGTCTCGCGCCCTATTTCCATCCTCACCATCCCTCAAAACCCCCATCTACTCATGAAACTTGGAATGATTGCCTGGTCGTTTTGTCAGGATTAGCTAAAGTGGGGTATAAGGATAAGCAACAAGCTATTGAGGCATTTCAATCTGGATTGCAGCGACTCCGTGGTGCGTCTAACCAAACGCTTCCCGATCAACTGAGTCCGGTTAATCTGAGCAGTATTCGCAGAAGTCTTAAAAGGCTGATAAACACTACTCCAAAAGTAAAACAGCGCATTGTAGATGCTTGCGCTCATACCGTTTTATACGATCGCAAAGTCAATCTGAAACAAGCTGAATTGTTACGCACGATTATCATTCTCTTAGATTGCCCCATTCCTCCATTTTTAGAGACTCTTGAATAAGATTGAACCGTACATTAACCTATAATTAACCATACCTTAACTTGACATTGGACCATTTTTTGAAATGATGAAAAGCGGATATCCAACGGTAGAGTGGGGGAATTATGCAATTTTTTATTAAAACAGTTAAACCCTTCCTAGGGTTCTTTATATTAGCTCTAGCTGCTACCTCCTTATTAAATGGGTGTCAATCCTCTAACCCTCAATCTTATCAACCCATTAATATTGATGGTTCAAGTACGGTTTATCCGATTACTAAAACGGCTGCCGATCGCTTTAACGAAACCCAGAGTGTTCCCGTAGACGTAACTGTAGGATTTTCGGGGACAGGGGGAGGCTTTAGGAAATTTTGTGCAGGAGAAACAGAAGTTAATAATGCCTCTAGACCCATTAGTTTATCGGAAATGGAAGCTTGCAAACAGGCAAAAGTCTCTTATATTGAGCTTCCTATCGCTTTTGATGCCATTACTGTTGTGGTTAATCCCCAAAATAATTGGCTTCAAAACATTACGATTGATGAATTACGAAAGATTTGGCAACCGGAAGCCCAACAGAAAATTACTCGGTGGAATCAAATTCGATCGTCTTGGCCGAATGCTCCTTTGAAATTGTATGGGCCGGGGACAGATTCGGGAACCTATGATTATTTCACTGAAGCAGTCACGGGGAGTGCTGGATCGAGCCGCAGTGATTATATTGCTAGTGAAGATGATAGGTTGCTTGAGCAACAAGTTAGTTCAGATGTCAATAGTTTGGGCTATTTTGGATTAGCGTATTACGAACAAAATAAAGATGAGTTAAAAGCCCTGAGTGTCGATAGTGGTCAGGGCCCAGTTTTTCCATCTAGGGAAACAGTGGAGAAAAGTGAATATCAGCCTCTAGCTCGTCCTTTGTTTATCTATATTAATCTGACGGCAGCTCAAAACAACCCAGCCATGAGAGAGTTTGTATACTACTTTTTAGAACAAGCCCCAGGAATTGCTGAGGAAGTGGGTTATGTGCCTCTACCAGAAGAAGCTTATCATATTAATGAAGTGACCTATAATCAAGGGGAAGTAGGCACGGTTTTTGAAGGCCAATCTCAGTTTGGCCTCTCTATTTCCGAGCTTATGCGTAAGCAAGCTAAGTATTAATTGAAGATGACCAAAATAACCCCTTATTGGCGGGAATCGTTAACTGAAGGATTAGGCACATTTATTCTTGTTTTTGCTGGCACAGGTGCAGTTATGGTTAATGACATAACTGGGGGTACGTTAACCCATTTAGGGGTTAGTTTTGTCTTCGGTGCAGTGGTTGCGGCAATGATTTATGCCACGGGCCATATTAGTGAGGCCCATATTAATCCAGCGGTGACTTTGGGCTTTTGGACAATGGGATCGTTTCCGGGAAAAAAGGTCTTACCCTATGTCATCAGTCAATGTTTGGGGGCGATCGCCGCATCTTGTGTATTACGCTATACTATCGGTCTCGTTGCCGATCTGGGAGCCACACAACCGCTCAACGGTAATGCAATGCAATCACTGGTCTTAGAAACCATTCTCACTTTTATCTTGATGTTCGTTATCTTAGGTTCCGGTTTAGACCGCCGCGCTCATCCGGGATTTGCAGGATTGGCGATCGGCTTAACTGTGGGGTTAGAAGCCGCGTTTATGGGGCCAATTACGGGTGCAAGCATGAATCCCGCGCGATCGCTCGGCCCCGCTTTTGTTTCCGGTCTCTGGGACTACCAAGGAATCTACTGGATCGCTCCCATTGTTGGGGCCCAACTTGCGGTCATTGTCTATCGAACACTCTCTCCCAAATATCCTTAACCCAGATTAACTGCTCTAAAAACCCTGTTATTTTTAATTAAACTTGAGGAGATTTGAGTACTCCAGACATCAAGATCCACCAGGGAACATAGATATTGGGAACCCAAGTAGAATAATCGCGTAATTGGGGGAGAATCATCGGTAAAATAAACTGTAAAGACCGCAAAGATGCGGGTTGATTGCCCTCTCGATCTACTACACCATAGCGTCGGGCTTGTTCAGCAACAATTTGTACTTTTCCCGTGCGTTTTATGATCTGAGAATCGGCAGCTAAAC
This sequence comes from Roseofilum sp. Guam, assembly GCF_017746735.1. Lineage (NCBI taxonomy): Bacteria > Bacillati > Cyanobacteriota > Cyanophyceae > Desertifilales > Desertifilaceae > Roseofilum > Roseofilum sp. Guam. The sequence goes on from NZ_JAGHZN010000008.1 coordinate 106,056, forward strand.
CGGCAATCACGCGGCCAGTTAATAAGGGAGTTTCCCAGTTAAAACCATCGGCAAACGGATTACCTCTTTCTGGTAGTATTTCGCTTGATGCTTGCTCTTGGGCAAATTGGGTGAATTTTTCTGTACCCACAATTCCTGGCCAAATGGAGAGGGAGGTAATGTTATGGGGTTTAAGTTCTAAAGCTAATTCTAGCGCCAGGCGATCGCACGCCATTTTACCCACCCCATACAGCACCCCAAATATCGGCAACAATCCCCCCCAAGAGGACAGGGTACAGATAAGTCCCTGTTTCCGAGGAACCATCATCCTTGCCGCATACACGCTGGCGATATAATGTCCCCGCAATCCCACTTGGTTCACCCGATCCCACAAATTGGGTTCTAACTCCCAAAAGGGTTCACCATAGGTTTCCTTAAGCATAGAGACAGCAGAATAAGCATTGTTCACCAATAGATCCAACTGTCCGTTTTGTTCATCAGCGATACGCTCAAATAACAGGCGCACCTGCTCATCTTCACCATGATCCACTTGTACGGGAATACCTAACCCACCTGCTGCCTCAAGTTCTTTTTGGGTTTCTTCTAAACTCCCCATGCCTTCCTCAGAAGTATGCAGAGTTCTGCCAGTAATATAAACCGTTGCGCCAGCTTCGGCTAATCCGATGGCAATACCTTTTCCTAATCCACGAGATGCTCCCGTAACTAGGGCAATTTTCCCCTCAAGTGGTTTGGATGTCATTGTTTAGAGAACCTCTCAATAATTAATAATTAATAGTTAATAATTAAATACTTTTTTTCCACCAATAGCCAATAGGGAAACTGTGGGCTATCCTAAAAATCTTAATCCTTGTTGCCACTTTTGCCCAGAGAATCGGAACGTGATAAAGTGAAATATTCTACCCTTACCCTTCAGCCCGTGCCCCAGATCCATGTTTTGTGATTATCTTGTCCAAATTCTCACCGCTCGCGTGTATGATGTTGCCCAAGAAACGCCCCTAGAAGTGGCGAACAACCTTTCTCGGCGATTGGGGAATCGCTTGCTGCTGAAACGGGAAGATATGCAATCCGTATTTTCGTTTAAGCTGCGGGGGGCTTATAACCGAATGGCAAAACTGCCCCCAGAGCAGTTAGCGCAAGGGGTGATTGCTTCTTCTGCGGGGAATCATGCTCAAGGGGTTGCCCTGGCTGCACGACATTTGGGAACTCGTGCGTTAATTGTGATGCCGGTGACTACGCCCCAGGTGAAAGTGGACGCAGTGCGATCGCACGGTGGAGAAGTAGTATTATACGGTGAAACCTACGATGAAGCCTATGGCCATGCCCGCGAACTCGAAGCCCAGAAAGGGTTAACGTTTATTCATCCCTTTAACGATCCGGATGTGATTGCTGGACAAGGAACCATTGGCATGGAAATTTTACGCCAATATCAGCAACCGATTCATGCGATTTTTGTGGCGATTGGTGGCGGTGGTCTCATTTCTGGCATTGGCGCTTACGTGAAACGCCTGCATCCAGAAACTAAAATTATTGGGGTAGAACCGGTGGATTCCGATGCTATGAATCAATCTTTGAAAGCTGGGAAGCGTGTGAGATTGCCCCAAGTGGGCTTATTTGCCGATGGGGTAGCGGTGCGGGAAGTGGGAGAAGAAACCTTCCGCCTCTGTCAAGAATATGTGGATGAAATTATTGTGGTGGAAACCGATGATACTTGTGCCGCCATCAAAGATATGTTTGAAGATACCCGCTCTATTGTAGAACCAGCGGGAGCATTGGCGATCGCCGGCGCTAAAGCCTATGTAGAACGCGAAAATATCCAAGGACAAACCCTCGTTGCTGTTGCCTGTGGTGCCAATATGAACTTCGATCGCCTGCGGTTTGTTGCCGAGCGAGCTGAGTTTGGAGAACGCCGAGAAGCCATTTTTGCCGTCACTATTCCCGAAAAACCCGGAAGTTTGCGCCGCTTCTGTGACTGTTTAGGTACACGTAACCTAACTGAATTTAACTATCGCATCGCCGATCGCACTTCTGCCCATATCTTTGTCGGCGTGCAAATCAAAGACCGTGAAGATGCTGCTAAAATCGCCAAAACCTTTCAAGAGACAGGGTTTAAAACCCTAGAATTAACCGATGATGAACTGGCAAAAATGCATCTGCGGCATATGGTTGGTGGGCGCTCTGCCCTAGCGGAACATGAATTATTATACCGCTTTGAATTTCCCGAACGCCCTGGCGCACTGATGAAATTTGTCGCCTCGATGAGTCCCAACTGGAATATTAGCCTCTTCCACTATCGCAATAACGGCGCAGACTACGGGCGCATTGTCGTGGGAATGCAAGTCCCACCCCAAGAAATGGCAGAATGGCAAGCGTTTTTAGACACTTTAGGCTATCACTATTGGGACGAAAACAATAATCCTGCCTATAAATTATTCTTAGCTTGATGAAGTTATAGCGCTGCGGGCTAGGGAATGGGGAATAGGGAATGGGGAATAGGGAATAGGTTTCAGTATGGAACGCTGTCCTAACCGACTCTTTCTCTGCTCTAGCGCTTTATTCAGGGTTCATTCAACCTTGAGAAATTTTCTGCGTTAATCGCTGAGTAAGCCACTCTAATAGGGCGGGTGAATAGCGCTTAATTACATGAATCGCTTTAGCCGTTGGATCGGGAAAAACTGCGGCTCGATTCTTGAGAATTCCTTTGAGAACATTGGCAATCACCATTGCTGGATTCGTAGCTTCACTTTCGGGGAAACCAGGAACTGTTGTCGCTAGAGTGCCATAGCGGGGCGATCGCAGAATTGGAGTTCGGCTAAAATAGGGATATACCGCCGTAACCTTGATATTGTAGGGTTTCAACTCATCTCGCAGACCCTCACTAAAGCCGCGCAAGCCAAATTTACTGGTGGCATAATGGGTTAACCCCCCTGGCGCACACCAACCGGCAACCGAGGAAATATTGACAATATGCCCGGTTTTGCGTTCAATCATTTCCGGTAAAAATTGGGTCGTTAAGCGCATGGGAGTAATCAAATTCAACTCCATCAGTTGTTCCCATTTTTGGGTCGGGATTTCATCAATGCGCCCAAATAGCGCAATACCCGCATTATTAATCAGAATATCAATCGGCTGATTGAGCGCTTTGACCTGTTGATAAAGATCCTCACATCCCGCCCTAGAGGTAAGATCGGTCTCTAGAGTAGCAAGAATTCGATCGCTCGATTGAAGATCCAGGGTTTCCAGTGTTTTGGCGATCGCCTTTTGATCAATATCTGTTAGAATTAATCGGCTTTCTGCCTTCACCAGTTGTTTGATAAACTCCTGACCAAATCCTCCCGATGCACCAGTCAGTAATATCGTTGCGTTTTTCAGTTCAGTCATGTTTGGAAGAGAGGGAATAGGGAATAGGGAATAGGGAAAACCCAGTTTTACTCAATCAATTATTAATTGACCTAGGCTTTAGAAACTAAAAGTCCACCGACAATCACTAAAATTGCGCCCACACTGAGTTTAAGTGGATCGACTGTTTTCCATTCCAGAAAGATGATTAAAGCTAACACTACCGTAATTAAAGTATTCATGTTGTAGAGGGGAACCAGCTTAGACAGGGGAGCTTGATATTTGATTAACCCCAGGGCTACAAACCCCGTTCCTAAGCCCCACAGTAGGCCAAGCATGGAGGATGAAATCATTGCACCAGTTGACGGTAGGGGGGCAGGTAAGACTTGCTGCATGATGGCTCCCACCAGACTCACCATGACACCAATGCAGATCAAATGAGCGCCTACAGGCATTCCCGCACTGGTGCTGACTTTAGCAAATATGCCGGCAACACCATACAAGAGTGCCGGAACGAGTCCACCAATAATTAATCCGAGTTGTTGGGGTGACATATAGGGTAGGGTGAGCGCAATTATTCTTCTAGTTGATTACGATAGAGCGATCGCACCAAATTATCTAGCTTCTCATCTGAGCAACACTCAATCACGGCAGCAAACCCATCCACTAACTTAGCCGCCGTCTCACCCAACGTGGGACTCATATCCCAAACATCCCTCGCCCAATCTTCAGGAATTTGATCGTCAAAAATCAAGCGCTCTAATAGTTGTCGGTTCTCAGATTTAGGCACTTTCATGGATATAGCACTACACGCTGGTAATCAATAATAAGATTATGGTAGCAGCGCATACCCATTTTTAATTGTTTAATTTTTAATTGGGATCGTTTCCTTCTCCCACTAAGGTAAAAGCCGCCCAAGCGTTAGGATTAGGAAATGTTTCCATGGTGGTTAACATGGCTTGACGCAAAGCTGCCGCTCGATTATTCGTTTTCGGTAGTTCCCGATAAAAAGCTTGCATCAACTCGGAGGTGGGAGCATCGGGAACTGCCCACAAGGAGACCAATACGCTAGGAGTTCCAGCCACAATTAAAGAGCGCGATAAGCCAATAATCCCATCTCCAGTAATCTCTCCTCGTCCCGTATTACAAGCACTGAGAACGACCAACTGAGCGGTTAAATTCAGATCCAGGATTTCCTCGGAGGTGAGCCATCCATCCGTCGCACGAGTGTTTCCAGTAGAGGTAAAGGCTAAGGCTCCAGGAGTCCGAAATCCTAACACTTCCAGTTCATCCAATAACCCATGGGTGGCTAAATGAATTAAAGAGGCTTTTTCCATCTGCTCGGTAATCTTCTCCTCGGTTGCTTCGGTTCCAATGAGGGCTTCAGTGCCCAGTAAATCGGCGATGACAAGGGCTTCGGCTTCGGCTCCGGGGAGGGGGGAAAGGGGTTCTGGTTCGGCTTCTAGAGACTCGGCTAGGCTGGGCATTTGCGGGTTGCCGACGACTAATGCACGGGTGAGATCTGAAGATAACTGCCTAGCCCGTTGGCGAGCGAGTCCCAAGACTTGAATGGAAGGAGCAGTGAGTAAGGTATGCTTCTCGATTAGATATACGCCCTGTTCATCTTGTAATGCGGGAAAGGGAACTAAAAATAAACTGCCGTGCGGTATGAAAATAACTGGTTCTTGGGGAGTGCTGGGCAGTAAGTCCACAATGGGTTTAATCAGGAGTTCGTAGCTTTTCTTTAAACGACGATTGACCCGCCGTTTCTGGGTGTGGGTACTCGGTTCTAGCTGGTTGTCTTGGACTCCGGAGCGGGTGGCTTGTACCCACTGATTCACTCCCCGTTGAATGCCGCGACTTCTTCCGGTGACTGCGGCAACGCGGGTACGTTCGGCGGCATCTTCTAGGGTAATGCCTAGTTCTTCTAAGTCTTGCGATCGCAACTCAATCAGTCCATTGGGCTTAATTACCCATATATATAGAGTGTCTCCCACAATAGAATATTGCACGAGCGTAGCTTGCTGTTCCTGAGCAATGCGGCGGATTTCCGCTAATGAGGGTGGATCGGGAGTATCAAAGATTTCTGAAGGCTTGCCGCTTAATCGAGCGGCGAGTAATTCCACAAATGCTCTGGCTCTGGATTGTTCAGCAATTTCTAGAGCAGCTTCAGCTTGCTCTTCAGCAATTAGTGCTTGTTGTAATTGTTCATAAGTGGTCACTTGGGTTTCAAACAGAGACACTTTATCCCCATCCCGTAACCCAGGGCGCAGAGATTCCCAAAGGGTAATTGCTTCTTGCAGTGGGGGAATAGCACGGCGATAATCATCTTGACTGATATAGAGTGCGCCAATTTGATTGAGAATTATACCCGATCCGGCGCGATCGCCAATTTGTTTCCGTATTTCTAACGCCTGGCGATAATAGTCTAAAGCTGTTGGCATTTCTCCTTGAGAGCTAGCAACTTCACCCAAATGGGTTAAGCTATTGGCTATGACCGCGCGATCGCCCCTTTGTTGTCCTAACTCAAGCGCCTGATTGAGAAAAGATTGAGCCTCTTGCACCTGTCCCAAATAGCTATAGGTAATACCCATTTGATCGAAGGTATTACCCAGTCCAAAGTCTTTCCCCTCATAGCCATCCGGGAGCAAGTTGTAATATTTTAAGGCCGTCTGTGCAGACTTCAGCGCTTCTTGATGCTCTCCCATCTTATTCTGCACCCGCGCCAAAGCGTTATACAATTCGCCTTGATCCTTGGGCAGCTCATAGAGTCCTCCTTCCAGGGGAATACCCCCCTGTTCCTGCTCTTTCATATTCTCCAGCGCTGCTTGCAAAGCCGATCGCGCTTGGGGATATTGTCCTAATTTCTCATAACTATCGGCTAAACTGGTCAGGGATGCTCCAATTCCCGGTAAATCTTGCAAAGACTGACGAATAGTTAACGCTTGGCGACGGATGGTAATGGACTTAGCATATTCGCTCAGTTGGCTATAGATATCCCCCATACGATTCAGACTATCGGCTTCCTTGCGGCGATCGCCACTCTCTTGATAAACTTCCCTAGCCTGGGCAAACGTCACCAACGCTTCCTCAAAGTTCCCCTGTTGATACGCTTGTTCCGCTTGAGCAAAAACATCCAACGCATCATTACTGAATAAACACACCGTCGCTGGAGTAACCGGGCACTTTTTCTCCACCAACGGGTTATTTTGCAGATCTAAGGCCGTCAATTGGCGTAAATTCGGGAAAGATGGGGGGAGATTGCGGATTTGGTTGCGATCGAGAATTACATAACTGAGATTCACTAAACTCCCTAAAGGTGAAATATTCTCAATTTTATTCCCCGACAATAATAAAAAACTGAGCTGACTTAAATTTCCTAAAGGCGTAATATCTCGAATCTGATTAAAACTCAAATTCAGCCCCTTCAAATGCGTCAAACTCGACAATGGGGCAATATCCTCGATCTCTCGATTTCCTAAATCCAGATTAACCAACTCCCCTAAAACCTGCTGCGCTTCCCCACATTCCGAAGTTTCCGCCATCTTCAATAACACCGAAACTGTATACTTTTGAGCATTAGAAATACTCCGATCCTTGCACCAATCCTCAAAAGAACGAACCCGACCTACGGAAGGGCTACTGACTAGAATGTCGCTCCAGATATAAGTGCCCAGAACCGTAGATAATAGAACTAAAAAAACTTTTTTGAACGTATAACCCATAATCATCCTCTCTATTGATGTCAATTCTCCATAAATACCGCAAGATTTACCCCATCTTCAAAATAGCTTTGCTCAAAATTCAGTCAAAATCTGAAGGGATGAAACAGATGCTAATCAAGCGCTAATTCCCTTGAAAGTCGCGATCGCAGCAACCTTTCGTCCATTAAGCATGAATACTGAGCCACATAGAATCTTCATAATTGAGAGGCTCAAAATTCAGTTAAGCTCCCGAAGACAAACCCTTACAGCGCTTCGCGCTGTAATGAGGTACAATATAAGGTGAAGAAATAGGAGAGGTAGGAAGAGGCAATGAAA